>JAAZXT010000053.1 GCA_014240005.1 Fidelibacterota bacterium
GATGATTTAAATCCTGATGGCATTATTGAATGGGAATTACAACCAACTTATCTTGATGTAGCATTACGTATTCAAGATTTAATGGTACTTAGAATTATCAAAGATAATAATTGGAATCGACCAGTATATTTTGCTGTTACAGTGTCTCCTACTAGCATGCTCAATTTAGATGATTACTTAACAATGGAAGGGTTAGCCTATCGCTTAGTAAACAATAAGTCATATCCAATCAATCAAGATAAAATGACTCAAAATTTATTACCAATAGTTGGAAGTAAGAGTTGGTTTGAAGATTACGATTCTCATAAAGACTCTATTGAAGATCTGTCTATATCTCAAGAGTATCAACCTGGGTATATCTATAGAAATCTTGCTAATGAAAATGTTCATGTAGATAGACAAACTGGAAGATTAATTCAGAATTATCGTACAGGGTTTACACGATTAGCTATATCACATTATCTTGATAGCAATCTACAAAAAGCAGAGATGGTATTATTGGACATGGAAGATAAAATGCCTAGTTCAGTAATAAGTATGCCATCAAAAGAGCTCCAGTACCAAATTTCACAGATCTATAATGGAACTGGCAACAAAGAAAAAGTTAAATATCATCTAAAAGAATTAACCCAAAGAGATGATATAGAGATGGAAGATTATTTGTTATATGGTAGGTCATTTATTCAAAATTTAGATGATTATGCTGAAGCAAAATTAATTTTTAAAACCATATATGATAATTTTTTAATTATTGAAAAAGCAATTAAAAAACAAGGGTTTACATCGACTAAAATTACAGCGCAAGAATGGCAGTCATGGCAAAAGACGTTACCTGAATTAGTATTTTTACTATATCTATGTCATCGAGAATTAGAGGAGTATGACGAAGCAACCATGCTAATTGAAAATTGGATAGTACGTAGTCCTGAAGATATAGATGCCGGTCAATTACTTGATGAAATTGAAAAATTAAAAGGGTTATGAAGATAGTCTCAATCATTATTCCTCATTATAACGGGAAAGAGCTCTTACATAATTGCATTAACTCTATCTATCAAAATATTAGTATAGAAAATTTTGAAATTATTGTAGTAGATAATGGCTCTAAAGATGAGTCCGTTAAAAATATAAGACAGCTGTTTTCAGACGTCATTATTATTAGCAATAAAGAAAATGTTGGATATAGTGGAGGATGTAATATTGGGGCAAAAAATGCAGAAGGGAAGTATTTAATATTCTTAAATAATGATACTGAGCATTCTAAGGATTGGATAGAAAAATTGGTAAGCTTTTTAGATAGCAATCCTGATACTTTTGCAGCGCAACCTAAAATATTGAATATTAAAAATAAAGAATATTTTGATTATGCTGGTGGCGCTGGAGGATTTATTGATCATTTTTGCTTTCCTTATGTAAAGGGGCGCGTTTTTAATACCTTAGAGAAAGATAATGGTCAATATAATAAGGCGTCAAAAATATTTTGGTCATCGGGGGCTGCTATGATTGTAAGAGCTGATATGTTTAATCAATTAAATGGATTTGACGAAGTATATTTTGCATATATGGAAGAAATAGATTTATGTTGGAGAGCCCAAGCGTTAGGATATAAAATTTGGTCTGTTCCTGATTCATTCATTTATCATTATGGGAAGCAAACGATTAAAGAAAATACAATTAAGTCACACTATCTCAATCATAGAAACTCCTGGATTTTATTTTTTAAGAACTCTTTTACTTTTCATTATGGAACCTTAATTGCTAAAAGATTGTTACTGGATTGGATGGCTTTGATCTATTCCGTAGTAACATTAGATATAAGAAGGTTTATTGCAATATTATGTGCAGAGATATGGATATTATTTTCTGTTAATAAGATAGTCAAGCTTAGGAAAAATAATCATGTTGTTCGATTAGATAATATTTATCATAAGAGCATAGCAATAGATTATTTTTTTAAAAGAAAAAAATACTTTTCTCAGATTGAAGATAATAGTTCTTTGTAGATATTATCTCTTTGCGAATCTAAATAAATCATTTCTTGTAGTAGCTTTTTTTGACCAAGTTTCTTCATAATTTCACCAATCTTTTTACCATGAAATTTTAAAAAGGTATTAGTGTAATTTTCTTGATTATAATTATCTACTACTTCGTTCAAATTATCCACTATAGTATCTAAAGCATTTCCGCATGCATCTATTTCTCCATTTTCAAATAGTTCATATGCAAGATATGTTGAAAATCGTAGTTTTCTTAACCCAACATTTTCTGTTAAGAGATTAATAAGTACAATACGTTGATCCCAACCTCTTGAAAAATTAGAAGCACTTGCACGAACAGCGATGGATCGTGCTTTTTCATAATGACTACTGCCACCCAAGTTGGACCAAGTATCTAATTCTGCTCCCAAGATGATATTGCCATAGAATCCTAATAAGCTTGATAAAGGATCAAAATAAACGCTGTCATAATAGAGAGAATTATTTTGATTTAAAACAAAGTTTGAACCTTTATCAAAGAAATGAAGATCTGTATTATTGCTAAATAAAGATTGAATTCCATAAGCTTGAGTGCTTCCTATATTAGCATTGCCTTCAAAAAGAATTTGAACATTAATATTGATTTCTAGATCACGATATTCTTCATTCCAAACAGTATATTCATAAAATTTTTTAATGTTGTTTTGCAATTGAAATAAAGATGTTTTTTCGTCTGCTTTTAATAGACGATCATCGAATGAGACGGAAGCTTCTTTGAATTGAGCGCTTAGGAGCGAAAAGAAGAAAAATAATACAATATATTTATTTAGTTTTTCTAGCATAATAGATAGATATATTTTTTAATTTACACAATGACTGTAATTAAAGACATACTTAAGCAAAATAAACGATTATATCGTATATCTAAGATAATTAGCGATTTATCTGAAGAGATAAAAGTACCAGTTTTTTTGGTTGGTGGCTGTGTTAGAGATTTATTATTAGAGCCAGAAAAAAATTCAGTAGATATCGATCTTATGGTTGAAGGTGATGGAATTGAATTTGCGAATCAATTAGGAAAAAAATTAAATGTATCTACAGTAGTTCCATTTCCAAAGTTTGCTACAGCACGTATACCATATAAAGAATGTGAAATTGAAGTCGCTTCTGCTCGATTAGAGTCATATGACCCAAAATCACGTAAGCCAAAAGATATTATTATGACTGATATTAATGAAGATTTGCAACGTAGAGATTTTACTGTCAATGCTATGGCAATTTCTCTACAAAAAGATAATATGGGGACACTTATTGATCCTTTTGACGGGTTTAAAGATCTAAATGCAAAAGTATTAAGAACTCCTATGAGCAATTCTGATATAACATTTTCTGATGATCCATTGCGCATGATGAGAGCAGCATACTTTTCTGCAAAATTAGAAATGAAAATTGATAAACAGTGCTTACAGTCAATAAAAGATAATGCTAAAAGAATATCAATAGTTTCTCAAGAGAGAATAACTAATGAATTATTAAAGATTTTAGGCACAAATAAACCTTCTGTCGGATTTATTATGCTTCAAGAAGTGGGATTGCTTGAATATGTCTTCCCAGAGATTTCAGTCATGTACGGCTTAGATCAGACTAGTGAGTATCATCATAAAGATATTTTTTTTCATACATTAGAAGTAGTAGATAATGCAGCAAGGTTATCTAATAAGTTAGATTTACGGTTGGCAGCGTTAGTGCATGATATTGCAAAACCTAATACCAGAAGAATAGATAAAAAGAAAGGATATACTTTCTACGGACATGATGATTATGGTGCTCGTATGCTAAAAAAGATATCAAAGCGTATGAAATTTTCTAATAAAACAAGAGACTATATCGTCAAGCTGACTGCTTTACACTTACGACCTATCAGTTTAGCAAAAAAAGAAGTAACTGACTCTGCTATTCGAAGATTAATTGTAGATGCACAAGAAGATGCACAAGATTTAATGTTATTATGTCGTGCTGATATCACCACTAAGAATCCAAATAATGTTAAAAAGTATCTCTCTAATTTTGATCGCGTAGAAAAACGAATGCAAGATGTTATTGAGTCAGATGAATTACGAGCATTTCAATCTCCTGTAAGAGGGCATGAAATTATGGAAATATTCAATTTGTCTGCAGGGAAGAAGATAGGAGAAATAAAAAAAATGGTTGAGGAAGCAATATTGAATGGAGATATTAACAATACACATTCAGACGCTTTATCGATGCTAAAAAGTTTGAAAAAAACCAAAAAATTTAGTTAATTATTATTTTACTTTTTAATATTTCAACAGTCATATATAAAGCAAAGTGAATTTTATTTCTTATTATGAAACTTTTTAGTTACTTTGCTGTCTAAGATAGAGCAGGAGTATTATGAACAGATACATATTAATTATTTTACTATTTATTTCAACATCTATGGCACAGTCATTAACTGTGGATGAGTGTGTGCGTATTGCGCTTGAAAATAAGACATCACTTAAAAGAGCAGATCAAGATGTAACAATTGCAAGATTGAATCGTGCTTCAACTGGAGCTTTAATGTTGCCATCAGTGAATGCGAGTAACTCGTTTAGTGAAACAACGTATGGAAATAGCTCTTCTGAGGCATCTGAGAGATATAGTGGAGGATTAAGCCTATCTCAAAGCTTATTTAATTTTGGAAGCAAGGTGAACACTCTTAAGCAAAGCGATAATAATTATAATACTGCAAAACAGAAAAAACGACAGGCAAAAGCACGTATTATATTAGATGTATATACTTATTATTATCAATACTTAAAGAACTCTGAATTATTTGATATAGCTGGTAAAGATTTAGAATTATCAGAAAAACAACTTGAGTTAGTTGAAAAACAATACAACTTAGGGGCTGTTAGTAAAACAGATTATTTAAAAGCGTCAGTCCGTTATGGAACTGCAAAATCTAGCTTCTTATCAAGAGAGTTAAGCAAAAAGAATTCTGAGAAATCTTTACGACATAGTATGGGACTTCTCAATAGCAATATAGTAGTGAATGTTCAAGAAAAAATGAATTTTATATTATCTGTTCCTACTTTTGATGAAGCATATAATTTGATGCTAGCAAATAGCCCTGATTTAAATATATTAGATAACCAGATTTCAGGAGCACAGATTAGCGTAAAAAAAGCATGGAGTTCTAGTTTGCCTAGCGTGAATATGAGTGTGGGTATGAATGCATCTTCCAGTGACCAAATTACTAGAACTTATTTTGACGATCATTACATTAAGAGTGCTAACATCTCAGTAAGCATTCCTATTTTTTCTGGTTTTAGAAATAAAAATTCAATTCAAATCTCAAAATTACAATTAGATCAAGCAGAGACACGGTTTAATGCTGGAAGAAGTAGTGCTAAAGTAAGTTTGTATGCACTGATTAATACATTAAATAATTATCAAGAAATTATTCCGATACAAGAAGAAGTCTTGCTTTCTGCTGAAGAAGATTTGAAACTAGCACAACAAAAATATGAATTAGGTTCAGCAAGTATTTTAGAGCTTTTAGATGCACAATTAGCATTAATTCAAGCTAGTTCAAGTTTAGTAAGAACTAAATATGATGCAGCAATCCAAGTAGCAAATTTGGATGACTTGCTTGGAACATTAGATAAAAAATATGAATAAGGAGAAAATGTGAATAATAAGATGAAAGCTGGGTTGGGTGTTTTAGTATTATGCTTAGGTGCATATTTTATGTCTTCATCAGATGGCGATGGAATTCTTGAAGTTTCTGTGATGGAACTTGGAAGAAAAGATTTAACAAGCCAAGTAGTGGCTGATGGAGTATTGAAGCCAGAAACAGAAGTAAAACTCAGTTCAAATAATACAACCTATATTACAGATATTGCTGTAAAAGAAGGTGATTTTGTAAGAAAAGGTGATTTTTTAATGTCGCTAGATGATAGACAGCAAAAAGCTGCGACTACAGCATCTAAAGCAAGCGTAGAAGCAGCAAAAGTAAACCTCAATAATGCAGAGATTAAGAGAAATCGCCAAGAAGAATTGTACAAAAAGGGATTAATATCTGATCAAGAGATGGAAAATACCAATTCTTCTTATGCGTCTGCATTAAGCTCATTTAACAACGCTGAAGCAAGATATATTCAAGATGAAGATGCTCTTTCTAAGCTAAGATTAATTGCTCCTCAAGATGGAACCATTACTTTTATTGATGGTGAAGTAGGAGATCTAGCTCAAGGAGGAATGTTTAATCCAAGCGTACTACTAAAATTGTCAGACCTTTCAAAAATGGAAGTCTATGTGAACGTAAATGAAAATGATATTGCAGATATTGAAATTAATGATGCTGCAATCATTGAAGTTGATGCCTATCAAGACCAAAAATTTAAAGGGGTTGTAAAAGAAGTTGCATATGCAGCAACAACATCAAGCGGTGGATCACAACAGCAAGTAACTAACTTTGAAGTAAAAATACAAATGTTAGAAGTGGTAGATGGGATGCGTCCTGGTATGAGTGCAACGGTTGAAATTATTACCGAAGAAAGGAATCAAGTGTTAGCTATTCCGATTCAGTCTCTTACTACACCTCGAAAACCTAAAAATTCAGAAAAGGAAAAGAAAGTATCTCTTTCTGTTGATACTGATGCCCCATCTGATGCTGATAAGGAAAAATGGGGTAACCGTTCTCAAAGCATGAGCGGGAAAACAGGGAGAACAGTAGTTTTTGTTATCAATAATGGTGTGGCAGAACAGCGCGTAGTTGAAACTGGTATAGTCGGAGAGAGAGATTATGAAGTGACTTCAGGTCTTGAAGAAGGAGAGAAAGTTGTTACAGGAGGATTTGTTGCAATTAGTAGAGAGCTTTATGATGGTGCACCAGTTAAGATAAGAGAACAATCTAAGAATAATTCTAGATCTAGTCGTAATCGTGGCTAAGTCAAAAAAAGAGATCATATCAATACAACGTATCTCCAAAATATATCATTTAGGAGAAACGGTAGTAAAGGCATTAGATGATGTTTCATTGAGTATTTATGAAAATGATTTTATTTCTATTATGGGTCCTTCAGGTTCTGGAAAATCAACGCTAATGAATATTATTGGATGTTTGGATGTTCCATCAAAAGGAGTTTATAAGTTCAATAATGAGTTAATATCAGAGATGAATGATAGTCAGTTGGCTAATATTAGAAATGAAAAAATTGGATTTGTATTTCAGACCTTCAATTTATTGCCCAAATTAAATTCGCTGCAAAATGTCGAAGTACCCTTGATATATTCTTCGCTCGGTAAAACAAAAAGAATAGAGCGTTCTCAAGAGGCCTTGAAGATCGTAGGGCTTTCCGATAGAATGACTCACAAACCTAATGAGTTATCTGGAGGACAAAGACAAAGGGTGGCAATTGCACGAGCTTTAGTGAATAAACCATCAATTATATTAGCTGATGAGCCTACTGGAAATCTTGATTCCAAAAGTGGAGAAGAGATCTTAAAATTCTTTGATGAACTGCATAAAGCTGGGAATACATTGATTATTGTGACCCATGAAGAGTCGATAGCAAAACGCGCACAAAGAAGAGTAGAACTTTTTGATGGTAAAGTTGCTTTAGATGAATAATACATTTAAGAATATCCTCATTGGTCTGACAGCTATTCGAGCTAATCTAACAAGAGTAATCTTAACTTCTCTAGGGTTAACCATTGGTATTTTTACTGTGAGCATTGTAACAGCTGGAGTATCAAGTATTGATAAAGAATTTGAAAAATCAATGGAATACTATGGTAATGATAAGGTATATGTAGGTACTTGGCCTTGGTCTTTTGATTTTGATTGGTGGAAATATCGTAATCGTCCTAAGATTCAAGAAGATTCTTTAGAATATATTACTCAGTACAGTGAATATGTTACAGACGTTAGTATTAAAAAAAGTACGTGGACCAAAGCTAGTTTTGGGAATAAATCCTCATGGTTACAACTCAATGGGGTATATCCAAGTTACCAAGACATGTTAAGCGGAACAAAAGTGGTGAATGGTAGATTTTTCTCTCAGAACGAATGGGATCTCCAAAGAAGGGTGGTTATTGTTGGCGGTACAGTGCGCGATGGATTTTTTGATGGTAAAGATCCTATTGGAAAGAAAATTAGATTAAATAATGTGACCTTTGAGATTATTGGAGAGCTAAAGAAGCAAGGAATGGGAATGGTCCCTGGAGGAACACTAGATAATCTAGTTATTATGCCGTCTTCAACATTTAAAAGAATTTTAACTAGATGGGGATTTGATGAATTAGTTTTACAGACAAATCCAGAGGACATAGCAAAAGCTAAAGAAGAGATAGGAATGATTATGCGAGTAGCCAGAAAAATAAAACCTGGTGAAGATGATAATTTTTCAGTCAATTCAGCGGATGCATATCAACAGCAATTTGATTCATTAAAAATAGTAATTGCAGGTATGGGATTTTTAGTCACAGGCATCTCATTGGTTGTATCAGCTATAGGAATTATGAATGTAATGTTTGTTTCTGTGCGTGAACGTACCAAAGAAATTGGATTGAGAAAAGCAATGGGAGCTACAAATAATAATATTCTAACTCAATTTCTAAGTGAAGCAGTTGCTATTTCAATTATTGGAGGTACAGCAGGTATTTTATTAGTAAAGCTCATTACTTTAGCACTATCCAGCTATTTTCCCGTAGAGTTTGATTTGTTATTGATTTTTTACACTTTTTTAGTGTGTGTTTTTATAGGGGTAACTGCTGGTATGATTCCAGCAAGAACCGCAGCCAACTTAAATCCAATAGATGCGTTACGTCATGAATAGAATTCTAAATTATTTGCGTGATGCAATAGGCGGAGTATTATTTTATTTTGGACAAACTAAACTACGCACAGCTCTTACATTGTTAGGTATTACTGTTGGAGTTTCTTCTATTATTGCAATCATGACCGTACTAACGACATTTGAAAAAACAGCAAATGGATTAGTTAGTGAGATGAAAACAAATCTTTTTTATATCACAAAAGATAATCCTATTGAGATTAGTTTTGGTGGTGATGGTAGAGGATCTCGTAATAAACCTCCTATTACCTGGTCAGAATATGAACAGTTAAAACGTAGTTTAACTCTCACTACATCAATGGCAGCTGCAGTAGCAGAAGAGCCTAGCGATCGAACTATCAGTGTTGGTAAAAATGAATTAAAAAATCGTCTATCAAGTTTTTGGGGATCAGATGGGGACATGCTTTCGATTAATCAATATGAGATTGTAGAAGGTGGAAGAAATTTATTCAAAACGGATATGGACAATTCCAGTCGAGTTGCTATTATCGGTTCAGATGTTAAAGACGAGCTATTTCCATATTCAGATCCAGTAGGACAAACGATTAAAATTGACAATATTCCATTTGAAGTGATTGCATTAACTGAACCGAAGGGTGAGATGTTAGGTCAAAGTATGGATGCGATGATTGGAATCCCTATTTCCACTTATTTAAAATATTTTGGAAGTAGAGGACATAAAAGAACAGATTTACTACTTATGTTAGAATCAGAGTCAATTGAGACTCTAGATGCAGCAACAGATGAGGCTGTTGGTGTTTTTCGTGCAATTCGTAAGATCCCTCCAGGCGAGGATAACAATTTTTATATCGCAACCAATGATCAATTAATGGATACGTTTGGCGAATTTACAGGCTATATCACTATCTTTATTGGTTTAATTGCTGGAATTTCTTTATTGGTAGCTGGTATTGGTATTGCAAACATTATGCTGGTTTCTTTAACAGAACGTATCAAGGAAATTGGGATCCGTAAAGCTCTTGGAGCAAGAAAAGTGGATATTTTCTTGCAATTTTTAATTGAAGCAATATTAATCTCCATTATTGGTGGAATTGTTGGGATCATCTTAGGTCTATCTTTTGGTAACATCGTTGCGCTATTTTTGGAGCAAGATCCTGTTATTCCTTTTGATTGGGTATTCTATAGTATCCAAATTTGTGCATCAATGGGGATTATATTTGGATTATATCCTGCTATTAAAGCATCAAATTTAAATCCTATTGATTCAATGCGTTACGAATAAGCTTTATCTTGCTTTTCCTTGATGAAAAGATACTTATCTTATAAATTCCTTTAAATAATTTTACTATGTCAAAAAAACAAAAAGTATCAGAAAAAGAAGTTGAAAAAATAGCATCCCTTTCACGACTCTCTCTTTCGCAAGAAGAATTAGTAAGGCATACAGAAGATATGAACAATATATTGGATCATATGGATCTGTTAAACGAAGTAGATACAGAAAACGTAGATGAGTTAGTTAATGTGCATGATATGGCGAGCCCGCTAAGAGATGATACATTTGAAGACTCTTTAGATAAAGATTCTGTTATTGAAAATAGCCCAGAATCATCGAAAGATTATATCGAAGTTCCTTTAGTCCTTAAAAAGGAAAGTCAGTGAATTTAGGTGTTATTCCTGGTCGATTAAATTCCACTAGATTCCCAAAAAAGATTATCTACCCCCTGAATGGAAAATCAGTGATTCAGCATGTTTATGATAATGCTAAAGAATCTAAGTTGCTCAATCATTTAGTAATTGCTATCGACTCTATGGAAACGCTATCTCATTTAAATAAAAATTGTGAGACCGTATTAACATCGCAAGGACATGAGTCTGGTACAGATAGGGTGGCAGAAGTTGCAGAAAAAATCAATTGTAATATTATTGTAAACATTCAAGGAGACGAACCAAACATTGATGCTAGCATTATTGATAATCTCATTCGATTATTTGATGATACGAATGTTGAGATGGCATCGGTAGCATCTACTGATTTAAATGAAAAGGATTTCGATAATCCTAATGTGGTAAAAGTATCTCTAGATAAAGAGAATAATGCCAAGACATTTGAGAGATCTAGCAATAATAAAGATGCAAAATATTTTCGTCATATTGGAATTTATGCATATAGAAAAAAAACATTAGAAAAATTTACTAATCTTGAACAGTCAGAAAATGAAAGAAAATTTAAGCTAGAACAATTGAGAGCATTGGATAATAATATTGCAATTAAACTATTAATTACTGACTTTCAACATAGAAGTATTGATGTAAAAGAGGACTTAAAATACTATGAAATCTAAAACAAAATTTATATTTGTACTTGGCGGAGTTATGTCTGGTCTTGGAAAAGGTATCTCTGCTTCTTCAATTGGATATCTTCTTAAAAGCGCTGGATTAAAAGTAAATATTCTAAAATTAGATCCTTATTTAAATATTGATCCAGGTACTATGAATCCTTATCAGCATGGAGAAGTGTTTGTTTTAGATGACGGATCTGAAACTGATCTAGATTTAGGACATTATGAGAGATTTATCGATGAAAATATGTCAAAACATAACAATGCTACTTCTGGACAAATTTATAGTACTGTATTAGATAAAGAGCGTTCTGGTCAATATCTAGGAGAGACAGTCCAAGTCATTCCTCATATAACAGATGAAATTAAACAGCGTATTAATAATTTAGCAGATAGTAAGAAATATGATGTGATTATTTGTGAGGTAGGCGGTACAGTAGGAGATATTGAGAGCCTACCTTTTTTAGAAGCTATTAGACAATTTTCCTTAGATGTAGGATATTTTAATTCGCTTATTATTCATCTAACCTTATTGCCGTATATCTTTGCAAGTGGCGAGATTAAAACAAAACCAACACAACATTCAGTAATGAAATTAAGAGAGATTGGTTTATCTCCAGATTTTATTTTTTGTAGAACATCGTATGAAATCAGCCAAGATATAAAGGATAAATTAGCTTTGTTCTGTAATGTTAAATCTGACCATGTTATTGAAAATAAAGACGTATCTAGTATTTATGAAGTACCTTTGTTATTAGAAAAACAAAATATTACAGAAATGATTTGCGATAGATTTCAATTAAACAATAAACCATCTATTAAAAAGTTACAGAGTTTTGTTGGTACATATAAAAATCCAGAGCATAATGTTAAAATTGCAATGTGTGGTAAGTATACAGAGTTGCATGATGCATATAAGAGTATAACAGAGGCATTTGTTCATGCTGGAGTAGAAAATAATACCACAGTAGAAGTGGTATGGGTTAATACTGAAAAAATTAAAAATGATAAAGACGCCGTAAAGATTTTTGGTGGTATTGATGGCATTTTAATACCGGGAGGATTTGGATCTAGAGGAGCAGAAGGTAAAATATTAGCTTCAAAGTTTGCTAGAGAGAATAATGTGCCATTTTTAGGAATTTGCTTAGGTCTGCAATGCGTCATTATAGATTTTGCAAGACATGTTTGTGGAATCAAAGGTGCTAATAGTACAGAATTTGATAGCAAATCTCCAAATCCAGTGATTAATTTAATGGAATCTCAAAAAGCTATTAAAGTCAAGGGAGGAACGATGCGATTAGGTTCTTATGATTGTGATATTCTTCCCAACACAAAAGCTTCAAAGATTTATAAGAAAAAAACTATTTCAGAGCGCCATCGCCATAGATGGGAAGTAAATAATAAATTTGTTAAAAAGATGGAATCACATGGTTTAATATTTTCTGGAATGAATAAAGATTTAGGAGTGGTAGAAATTATAGAGTTAGCTGATCATCCTTGGTTTGTAGGATGTCAATTTCATCCAGAATTAAAAAGTAGGGTAGATAAAGCTCATCCACTCTTTAGAGAATTTGTGAAAGCATCATTAAAGGAAAAACAAAATGGCACAAAATAAAGTTTCTTGCATAGATATTGTTTTTGGCGATCAGAAAATCCCATTTATTGGCGGTCCTTGCGTTATTGAAAGTAGAGACCATAGTTTGAAAATGGCAGAAGAAATTCTTAAGATTACAGATAAGCTAGATATTCCATTCATATTTAAAAGTTCTTTTGATAAAGCTAATAGAACTTCTATTGACTCTTTTAGAGGAAATGGTCTAGATGAAGGGTTAAAAATACTAGAAGAAGTAAAAGATACATTCAATGTACCTGTATTGACAGATATTCATCATCCAGAACAAGCAAAGATAGTTTCTAGCGTAGTAGATATTCTTCAAATTCCAGCATTTTTATGTAGACAAACAGATTTATTAGTAGCTGCGGCAGAAACTGGTAAAGTAGTCAATATTAAAAAAGGCCAATTTCTATCACCTTATAAAGTAAAAAATATTATTGATAAGGTTGTCGCTACTGGAAATAAAAATATTTTAGTTACCGAAAGAGGAAATTCTTTTGGATATGATAGTTTAGTATCAGATATGCGTTCTATTCAAATTATGAAAGAATTTGGCTTTCCAGTAATTTATGATGCTACACATAGCGCTCAAATTCCTGGAAATTTTGAAGAAACTACTTCAGGGAATAGACAATTTATTCCTGGTCAAATTTATTCTGCTATAGCAACAGGTTGTGATGGCATATTTATGGAGGTGCATGATAATGTAGATCAAGCGCTGAGCGATGCTAGCACACAATGGCCTTTAGAACAGTTAGAATCTGTGCTTGTATCAATGTTAGCATTCAGAGAAACCTATTTAAATCATGGAGAGAAGAATGGATAAAAATCTGAAAAATATTAAACTATTTATTTGTGACGTAGACGGTATTCTTACGGATGGACAATTTATTAAAGATACTGCAGGTGAAGAATCAAAAAGCTTCAATGTTCTAGATGGAGTTGGATTTGTAATGCTAAGACTCTTAGATATTGGTATTAAGACAGCATGGATTACTGGAAGAGAATCTACTACTACAGAGTCAAGGGCAGAAGAATTACAAATTGATGATGTGTATAATGGAGTGATTAGGAAGATTGATTCATATCATGAATTAAAGAAAAAGTATAATCTAGAAGATGATGAAATTTGTTTTATGGGAGATGATATTATTGATATCCCTATTTTAGAAAAAGTTGGTTTTGCTGTTTCCGTTCCAAGTGCCCCTAAATATGTTGCAAGCTACGCAGATTATGTAACCAAAAAAACTGGTGGAAAAGGAGCGGTCAGAGAAGTAATTGACTTGCTTATTGCATCAAGAGGAGATTTTGACCAATTGCTAGATCAGCTACTTTCTGAGTTGCGATGAATTATTATTTAATATTATTTTTTATTTTGATTAGTTGTTCTAGGTCTTATCAGGTTGAAGAACCTTTAGATGATATACATGATCAACTCTCTGTTGATGTAGAGATTACATTAACTGAACAAGGCAATATTAAAGCCCTTATCAAATCAAAATTCTTAGAACGTAATAATCAGAATCTAGAATTAAGATTAACGGATGAGGTTAATATAGATTTTTATGATGATAGCTATCAGCATACATCACTTATTACTTCTAACTATGCGTTTGTAAGTGAAAAAGAGAATAAAATCAATGCATTTGGAGATGTGGTGGTTGCAGCTGATAATGGGCAACAGCTGTGGACAGATTCATTGCTTTGGGATAATAAAGCGGATAAAATTTTTACCGATGCAAGCCTAACTTTTATCTCTGGAAATTTTGATACACTATATGGTACCGGATTTGAATCTAATATTGATTTAACAAATTGGAAGATTACAAAACCAAGAGGCTCTATTAACAATGAGTAAAACATTAAGCGCAAAGAATTTGAAAAAAAAATATTCTCAAAAGAATGTTGTAAACAATATTGATATCAATTTAGAGAAAGGAGAAATCGTTGGCTTACTAGGTCCTAATGGAGCCGGGAAAACGACCACTTTCTATATGATTACAGGGATGATTCGACCTTCATCTGGTACTATATTTTTAGATAATGTGGATATCACAAATCTTCCAATGTATAAGCGTGCAAGAATGGGTATTGGATATTTAGCTCAAGAGCCATCTATTTTTGGAAAGTTAACAGTAGAGAATAATCTTAAAATTGTTCTAGAAACAGTTTTACCAAAAGATATTGATCAAAATAATTTAATTGATGAATTGCTAGATCAATTCAATATTAACCATCTAAGAAAAAGTTTAGGTTCAAGTTTATCTGGCGGAGAAAGAAGGCGCGTTGAAATATGTCGTACTTTAGCTTTAAAGCCTGATTTTGTACTTTTAGATGAGCCATTTGCTGGAGTAGATCCAATTGCAGTAGAAGATATTCAGCAGATGATTATGTCATTAAAAAAGAAAAATATAGGCGTATTAATTACTGATCATAATGTCAGGGAAACTTTATCTATTACAGATAGATCCTATTTGTTGCATAGTGGAGAAATTTTAAAGTCTGGAGATGCAGAAACACTTGCAAATGATGAAGAAGTCAGAAGAATTTATCTAGGAAAAAAATTTAAATTAGATTGATGAATAAGTTTTCTACCAAGATTAGACAAAAGCAGTCTATAATACCAAAACAAATACTCCAATCTAGTTTTTTAGAGCTTGGGTTGGATGATATCGAGAAAGAATTAGAGAATGAAATTCAAAAAAATCCCGTTTTAATTGAAAAAAATATAGAAGATTCTAAAGATAAGGATTATGAAAGATACGGTCTTGATAATCAAGAAAATTATGATTTATTTTTATCTAATTTACCAGAAGATAAGAATGTCATTGATAATCTTATAAGTCAAATTGATCAGTCTGAAATTGATAATCTATCAAAAGAAATAGCCCAACAAATTATATTGAATGTGGATAATAGCGGTTTCCTAGATTCAGAATTAGAGTTAATTGCAGATAGTACGGATTCTAGCATAGAAGACGTAGAAAATATCTTGGAATTTGTTAAAACATTGAATCCGAAAGGAGTAGGTTGTAAAGATTTACAGGAATATCTCATATTGCAAATGAATCCAGAAGAAAAGATAGCATTGAGTATTATTCGCGATTATTTTGATGAATTCCTTAATCAGGAATTTTTAGATATTAAGTCTTCTTTATCTTGCTCAGATACTGATTTTGATAATGCATTAAGTATTATCTCTTCAAAAAATTTCGCACCTATAATAGATCTCACTGTAGAAAATCAACAGATCAACCCAGATGTTATTTTAAGAATGAAAGATGAAGAATGGATTATTTTAATTAATGATAGACATCTCAATAGATTTAAAATATCCAATGAGTATTTAAATGCAGCAATGAATGCAGAAACTCCCAAAGAAGAGAAAAAATTTATTGATGACCATATTAGTAGTGCACAGAATTTATTAGATACAATCTTATTTAGATCAGATACCTTAAGAAAAGTGGTAAATGAGATTATTCATATACAACATGATTATTTGTCTGAAAAACAACAGCATCCAAATCCTTTGAAATTAGAAGATATTGCTAAAAAAATTGATATGGACATATCAAGTATCAGTAGAACTGTAAAAAATAAATATATTGATAGCCCGCTAGGGACTTTAAGTTTGAAAAGTTTTTTTACTAGCAAAATAATAAAGAAATCTGGTAAAATAGTGGGCGCAGAAGAATTAAAAACTGCTATAAAAAATATTGTAGAATCAGAAGATAAAAATCAACCTTTATCTGATTTAGAAATTGTACAATTATTAGATGCAAAAGACTTTTCAATTGCAAGAAGAACTGTAGCAAAATATAGAGAGTCAATGAATATATTAAATACTAAAAAAAGGAAATTAAAATGAGTCTTAGGCACTGTATTAAAGTTGATGATTTTTCAAGAAATGAAATAATCGATTTATTTCATTTGACTGCTGAGTTAAAGCATAAATACAGAACAAAAGAGAATTTTAGACCTTTTAAAAATCATTCTATGGCAATGATTTTTGCAAAACCTTCCGCTAGAACAAGAGTATCTTTTGAAACGGGATTTTCTTGGATGGGAGGGCATGCAATTTATTTGGCTCCCCAAGATATTGGGTTAGGAAAAAGAGAAAGTGCTTCAGATTTAGCCCAATTATTTAGCAGATATAATGATTTAATTATGGCTAGAGTATTCAGTCATAATGATATGTTAGATTTTGAACAACATTCTAACATTCCTGTTATCAATGGATTAACTGATTATAATCATCCTTGTCAAATATTAACTGATATGTTCACAATATGGGAAGCAAAGCAAAAAAATATTGATGATTTAAAGATAGCATATGTTGGAGATGGTAATAATATTGTCAATTCATGGATTAGGCTGGCTGGAATATTGCCATTTGAATTTACTTGTGTTTGTCCTGTAGGCTATGAGCCCGATGCTGAAACAATCAATTTTGCAGAATCAAAGAATCTATCTAAGATTAATATATCTAATAATCCTGTACAAGGCGTTATGGATGCAAATGTAATTTATACTGACGTATGGGCTTCTATGGGCCAAAAAGAAGAAATTGATGAAAGAGTTAAAATATTTTCTCCTTTTCAAGTGAATGATTCTCTTGTACAAAACGCTAAAAGTGATTATTTATTTATGCACTGTTTACCAGCAGAAAGAGGAAGAGAAGTTACAGACAATGTCATTGATTCAGAGAATTCTATTGTTTTTGAGCAAGCAGAGAATCGTTTACATACTCAGAATGCCATCATGGTTACATTATGTGATAAATTTTAAAAATTTTTGATTTCTAATTTATCGCCATCAAACATAGCATAATTATAATTCTCTTCATTACATTCACCGAGTAGAATTAATTCTCCATTATTTAACTCTTTTTGATACAAATGATGATAATGCCCCATAATCACATACTTAAAACCTCCATCAATTTTTTGTTGAGCAAAACTATCTAATTCATCGTGGATTCTGTTAATTTTTTCTTGATCTAAATAATGGGAATCTTTTCTTTCATGAGATATTTTTTTTGCAATTTTCAGTGCAATATTTTTTGGAAGGAGAGAATACATTTTAATAAATATATTGCTACGAAGTACTCTTTTCAATAAGCGATATGAGTTATCCCAAGATAAAATTCCATCTCCATGTGTAACATATATTCTATTATTCTTATAGTCTATTGACGTATCATCAAGGAAAGTTTTTGTGGTATATTTTTTGAAATAATCTCCAATCCAATAATCATGATTACCAGCTATAAAATAGATTTTAAAGCCTTTATCTTTAATTCCTTCAATTTTAGTAAATATTTTTTCATAATCACTAGAGGTTTGATTCTTGTATTCAAAATAATAATCAAAAAGATCTCCCATAATAAATAAAGATCCTTTTGTATTATCCTTAGAGATAGAATCTAGAAATTTTGAGAACTTTTCTACCTTTTTATTTTCTTGATTTGACTTTGAAACCTTAAAGTGGGTATCTCCAAAAAAGTATATTGGTAACTGCATCGCAAAAATTACTCTTTAAACTAAGCTTGTTCAATATTAATATTATCGATATGAGATTCATCATAATATATCTTTTATGCAGCCAGTTAATATTTGGGCAAAATTTTGGGCAAAATAAAGTTCAATATGATACTTTTGATTGGGAATATATTGTCAGTCCTAATTTTAATGTTTACTATTATGGAGACAATCATGACTTGGCTATTTTTACATCTAAAGTTGCAGAGGAGTCACTAGATCAAATCGGTAAACATTTAAGATGGAGAAGCAAGAATCCAGTAAAGATTATTGTTTATACATCGCATAACGACTTTCAACAAACCAATATTGTAAATACACATATGCCTGAGGGTGTTGGTGGAGTAACTGAATTATATAAGAATCGAATTGTCATTCCATTCGAAGGGTCTTATGAACAATTTAAGCATGTGATTCATCATGAGTTAGTACATGCTTCAATTAATGATATGGTTTATGGAGGAAATGCTCAAGGGTTGATAAGTGGAAGGATACTTTTACAAGTACCATTATGGGCCAATGAAGGATTATCAGAATTTTTATCGGTTGATTGGGATACTAATTCAGATATGGTTTTACGTGATTTAGCTATCGAAGAAAAATTGCCAAAAATTGAAGAATTAAACTATTCTATATTAGCGTATAAAGGCGGACAATCCGTATGGCAATATATTACCAAAAAATATGGCAGAGAAAAAGTAGGTGAAATATTTCAGCAAATGAAACGAACTCAAAATGCAGAAAAAGGATTTAAAAATGCACTGGGCGTAGATTTTGAACAACTAACTGATGATTGGCATGACTATTTAAAAAAAGAATATTGGTCTGATATTAATGAGAGAGAAAAAATTACTGACTTTGCAGAAAAAATTACTGATAGATCAAAAACAAAGAACTTTTATAATGTTAGCCCTTCCTTTTCTCCTGATGGCAATACAGTAGCTTATTTTACAGATCAGGCTGGGTACATGGATTTAATACTCTACAATCTTGATTCTGGTAAGCAAAAAAAGCGACTCATTCGAGGGAATACTAGCCCAGATTTTGAAGAGTTAAAATGGTTGCAGCCAGGATTATCTTGGTCTCCAGATGGAAAGTATATTGCTTTTGCTTCTAAGAGCGGAAAAGAAGATTCTATTATTATTGTTAATGTTCGAAATAGTGATTATAAAAAAATACCTATTTCACTAGATGGAGTTTTTACTACTTCATGGCATCCTAGTCAAAATAAAATTGTATTTATAGGACATAAAGATGATGCAAGCGATCTATATGTTGTAGATATAGATACGCAAGAATTAACAAACTTAACTAATGATACTTTTTCAGACTTTTCTCCGGCATGGTCAGCAAGTGGAGATAAGATTGTATTCAGTTCTGATAGAGGAACCAGCAAAGGTTCTCCTAATATGTTTGATATAGATTTTTCTCAAAAAGATCTATTTATGTATGATTTCTCTAATCAAGAGATTACACAAATTACAAATACTTCTTATAATGAGAATTATCCAGTCTTAACTAGTGACAATATATTGTTTTATACTGCAGATTATAATGGAGTATATAATATTTTTAAACATGAGTTATCTAGTACTGTTTTTTCTCCTATTACCAATGCCATAGCAGGCATTCAGCAAATAGATGTTGATACTACAGGGAATAAACTAATTTTTTCTGGCTATTCTGAAAGAGGATGGGATTTATTTGTAATGAATCAACCGCGGGACAAAGAAGAAAAGATAGTTCCGGAGACCAAATTTTATAGCGAAAGAAATCAAGTAGATACTTTTGAAGACTTACGTTTTGTAAATACTGCAATTCCTAGTGAGGAGTCTCAAGACTATTCACAATATATCTTTGCTAGGAATTATAGACGATTTAATGATACTGATAAAGAGACCGATGATCAAGATACAGTAATAGATTCATTACGTTTTGCCGATGGATATAAATCTAAGCCATATAAAACAGATTTTTCTATAGACTATATAGCCACAAGAGCTTCTATTGATAATCTTTTTGGCACTCGCGCACTGGCAAATCTTGCTTGGAGCGATGTTATGGGCGACCACCAAATTATGATGGGCACAAATCTAGTATTAGATTTAGAGAATAGTGATGTAATAATTAGTTATGCTTATTTGAAAAATAGGATGAACTATTACGGTACATTATTTCAGCAAGCCAATACCTTTTCATTGGGCTACAGTCTTACTTCTGACTATATAGGAAAATTGAGAGATTATGGTATAGGGTTTTTTGCACAATATCCTTTTTCTAAGTTTAGTCGTATTGATTTTGGAGGGACTTTTAGATCGGTCAATTATGAGGTTAAAGAATTTGATATATATAATCTAACTTATGATTCTATATATACAGAGAATCTTACAGCAATGATGCCAATGGTGAGTTGGGTTTTTGATAATACTACAAATACATACACAGGGCCAAATGATGGATTAAAGCAGTATCTTACTGTCCAATTTAGTCCTGATCTTGGAGAAGATTCTATTCCTTTTCAGACTATCAAATTTGATATTAGAAAGTATTTTAAAATTAATAGAAACTATAGCATAGCAACACGATTAATGTTAGGAAAGAGCATAGGAGACAATCCACAAAGATTCTTTTTAGGTGGAAATTCTCAAATGACCATTATATCAGATACTCAAACAGAAGGGCGAGATGATTCAGGTTTTTATGCAGAAAGAGTTCTAGAATATGACAATTCTTCTATATTGCAGGACGTGTATTTTAGTGAATATGTTTTCCCGGTAAGGGGTGCAAGATACAGAGAACGTACTGGAGAAAATGTCGCAGTTGCAAATTTTGAGTTTAGATTCCCTTTTGTTAATTATGTAGATGTAAGCTTCCCCGCAAGAATTAGATTTGGAAATATTTTTGGGCATCTATTTGTTGATATTGGTGCTGCATGGGATTCAAGTGAAGAATTTAATGATAGCGCTTTAGTAAGAGCAAAATATGGTTTATCTGATTCAGAGGCTTCTGCCATTATTTCTACATTTGGTATTGGAATGAAAATGTTTACTCCATGGGCTTTGCTAAGGTTTGATACTGCATGGGATCGATATCCAAATGGCGATTACTCTAAACCTCAATATATTTTATCTATAGGGTACGATTGGTAATCTTTTGAAGTTTACAGTTCAATCTGAAGATAAACATTCATTAGCAAGAGTCGGTAAAATAGAAACTGATCATTCTAGAATAGAGACCCCCGTCTTTATGCCGGTTGGTACTCATGGGGTAGTTAAATCAATATCTCCCAATGAATTGTATGATATTAACACTCAGATTATGCTGTCTAATACCTACCATCTTTATTTAAGGCCTGGTACAGACATTATAGAGAAGAATGGAGGGTTACATCAATTTATGAACTGGTCAAATAGTATTCTAACTGACAGTGGAGGATATCAAGTTTTCTCATTGAGCGATATGAATGAAATTACAGATAATGGAGTAAACTTTAAGTCACATCTCGATGGAAGCATACATTTTTTTACACCAGAAACCTCGATGGAAGTACAAAGAAAGTTAGGGTCTGATATCATTATGGCTTTTGATTATTGCCCTGCCGCAGATTGTTCAGAGAAAGAATTAAAACGCGCTTCTAGATTAACAGAAGATTGGACAAAGAGAGCATATGAATATCTAAATGATCAATCACCTTTATATGGCCATAGCCAAACATTATTCCCAATTATTCAAGGAGGAATTAATAAAGAAGAGCGCTTAAAATGTTTAGATCAGATGCTTCCATTTGCTACATGCGGCTTAGCTATTGGCGGGCTATCTGTAGGAGAAAAAAAAGATCCTATGTTTGATATTGTAAATATATTAGGAACACATATGCCAAAAGATCAACCTCGTTATTTGATGGGAGTGGGTAAACCTGTAGATATCGTAAAATCAATTTTGTCTGGGATAGATATGTTCGATTGTGTATTACCAACCCGTAATGCCAGGAATGGACAAATTTTTACTCATGAAGGATCAATTAATATTTTAAATAGTAAATATAAAGATGACACTTCTCCTATTGATAAAAAAAGTAGTATTGTATTTGCTCAAGAACATTCTAAATCTTATTTGAGACATTTATTTAAAGTAAACGAAATGTTTGGTATCCGTATTGCGACATTAATGAATATTGCATATTACTTTGACTTAATTACTGAAATTAAATCTGAAATTAACAATAATAGTTTTGTAAAATGGTCTGAGAATTATTTAAAGAGATATGACAGATAAACATCATTCAATGACTAAATTTTTACTTATTATAGCAATCATTATGTTAAATAATTGTGCATCTGTTAGAAGCCCAGAGGGAGGATCTCTAGATGAAATTCCTCCAACACTTTTAGGAACAAAGCCAGAAGTATTAACCAATATTAAACCCGAACAAAAAATTACTATTCGTTTAAGTGAATATTTAAAAGAAAGTTCAATTAAGAGTGCTATTAATATTTATCCAATGCATGCAGGTAAGGTCAAATATGAATTTAGAGGAGATAAAATTGATGTATGGCTGCCAAGCAACCTTCAGAATGGTACTACGTATATGATTGTTTTAGATACAAGTTTTGCTGATGAGCATGGAGTAACAATTGAGCAAGATATTAGCATTCCATTTTCTATGGATTCTATGTTTGCTTCTTCCACAATAGAAGGTAATGTGTATGGTGATAGTGATCAGTCCACTCTTTTGTTATGGAAAGGGTTGTTCAATCATGAAGATATGCTAAGTACAGATCCAGACTATATTGCAAATACAACAAGCGATTCTGAATATATTTTTAATTATTTGCCAGCAGATGATTTTTCTATTCTTGCAGTAGGGCAATATGGATCAAATATTGATTATTCAAAAGGGCAGTATGCATTTTATCATGAAAATTTATTATCAACTAAAAAGGCTAACCTGAAAAATATTGATTTTTTTATACATCAAGCTTCTGAATCAGAAGAATTAGATACAGATAGTTTGGATGTAGTTCCAGATAGTAACAGTGATATAGTAAAGACAGCTGACATATCAGGAACAGTGACAGGAAAATTTCTGCATCCTATAAAGATGTTATTACAAAATAGTTCACATTCTTATGTTGAGGCCGTCAAGCTAGATGGCTCATATGTTATTCATGATGTTATAGGAGGTAAATATCAATTGTTAATATATGAAGATAGAAATAATAACAATAGATTAGATACGGGCTCTTTTGTAGAGAAACAACAATCAGAAGAATTTTATGTTTATCCCGACTCTCTATCTTGTCGAGCCAATTGGGAGCTAGAATTGCCTTCTTGGAAATATCAAAAGGAGGCTATGCAGTGAAAGTTGTAGCAGTTAGCGGATATTTTGATCCAATCCATGTAGGACATTTAGAGTATTTAAAAATGGCTAAAAGCTTAGGAGATAAATTAGTCGTGATTGTGAATAGTGATTATCAAGCAGGATTGAAAAAAGGTAAATCATTTATGCCAGAGCAGGATCGATTAGAAATTGTTGGTGCATTACGTTGCGTTGATGAAGTTTTTTTGAGTATTGACAAAGATAAGAGTGTTTGTAAAAGTTTAGAATATATACAGCCAGATATTTTTGCTAATGGCGGCGATAGAAGTCTTGAAGAAATTCCTGAGACAGCTGTTATGAAAAAATATAATATTGAAATGGTAGATGGTTTAGGAGAGAAAATTAGAAGTAGTAGTGCAATTACAGGAATCAAGTGTGACATATAAGAAAAAAAATAAAAAATACCAACAGCTTCTTGATGATTTTATTGAATTAAGTCATAAATTTGATATTAAAATTATCCAAGATAAAGGTAATTTTAATGGAGATAGTTGTATATTATTTGCTGATAATGTTGTGGTCATTAATAAACATAAACCGCTAGAGCAACGGTTGCATATATTAGCAAAATGTTTTAGTAAGATGAATCTCGACAACGTTTATATTAAACCAGTATTAAGAGATTTAATTGATAATATTGAATTGGATAATGAATATGTCGCATAAAAAACATTTATGGGCTCCTTGGAAAATGGAATACATCAAAAATAAAGATGGATCCCAAAAAATATTTTCTGATAAACCCAATGAAAGTGATGATAGGGAAAATTTTATTCTGTATCGCGGGAAAACATGCTATGTAATTATGAATTATTATCCATATAATAACGGGCATCTTATGGTGGTTCCATATGAAGAAAAAAATGCAATAGAAGATTTAGAGGATGATACTTTATCAGATGTTATGCAAGTAACCAAAAAAACAATGGCTATCTTAAGAACTCATTTACACTGTGAAGGGTTTAATTTTGGAGCTAATATAGGTAAGGGATCAGGTGCATCCATTGAAAGCCACTTACATTTTCATATTGTACCACGATGGTCTTCAGATACAAGTTTTATGCCGGTAGTAGGATCAACTAAAGTTGTAGCACAAGGCTTGCATGATACTTATGATTTATTAAAACCATTTTTTGAGGAACTAAGATAATGGATTTATTTTCGCATTCATGGCTCCCTTTTATTTACCAGTATAGTTTTGGGATATTAATTTTTGGTGGAGGTCTTTTTGCAATTTTTAAAGCTTATGGATATCAAGAGTTCTGGGCTGAATATAAAAAATGGGTACTAGTATTAATTTGGGGGTTCATCTATGTATCTTCTATTCATCTATTGATGACAATTGCTGCATTAAATAATACCCCACAACTCTATCTAGTTATTCTGTCTGGATATCTTGTAACAGCATTCATTTTAAGTAGGTATGTTCGATGACCCCCGACATTGTTACAAGTCCACTTTTTTGGGGTATCTTAGTATTCTATGTATCATTTGTATTAGGTGCAGGATTATTTTTTGCGCGTAATAATCAGTCTACAGAAGACTTTTTCTTTGGTGGAAGACGATTTTCATGGTGGTTAATTGGAATGTCTATGTTGGCCACTGGAGTTGGATCACATAGTTTTGCAAAGTACGCATCAAAAGGATTTGAATATGGCTTTTCTTCAACCATGACCTATATGAATGATTGGTTTTTTATGCCCTTACTTCTCTTTGGCTGGATCCCCATTATTTATTATATGAAAGTAAACTCTATTCCAGAATATTTTGAACGACGTTTTAATTCTACGGTAAGAAATTTATCAACCTTTACAATGATATTATACTTAATAGGTTATATTGGAATTGGTTTATTAGCATTAGGATCATTATTGCAACCTATTATAGGATGGGATATCGAAACAATCATTATCGTGATTGCATTGATTGCTGGTATCTATGTTTCTTTAGGTGGTCAGACAGCAATTATTTTTACTGACTTTTTACAAGGAGTGGTATTGCTATTTGCTGGACTCCTAATTTTTGGACTTGGGATTGCTTATCTAGGAGGATTTGACATATTCTGGAATGCACTGTCTACAACCAATAAATTGCCGTTAGCTGATTTTAATTCTCCACCTGATTTTAATTTTGTTGGTGTATTTTGGCAAGATGGAATAGTCGGATCTGTTGGGTTTGCTTTTATGAATCAAGCAGTTATTATGCGTTTTCTATCATCACGTTCTGTGGCGCATGCTCGTCGAGCAACTATGATGAATGTATTAGTATTTTTACCGATTGGTACTGTTGCTGTATCTAATGCTGGTTGGGTAGCAAGAGCAATTACAAATACGTCATCTGGGGTGATTGCAGAAACGACAAATCCGAATACTATTTTTACTGTAGTAGCAGGAATTGTAGCATCTTCAGAAGCGGTGTTTGCATTTTTAGTAGCAGCAGTTGTAGCAGCCTTAATGTCTAGTCTTGATTCTCAGATTAATGCATCAGCTGCAGTTGTAGTAAATGATATATATACACCTCGAGCAAAAAATCCTTCAGAAAAAACTCGTTTGAGAGTGTCTATGTTAACATCTGCAATAGTCACAGTTGTAGGAATCGGAGCCGCATTTTTATTCGCACAATATGGTACCATTTATGAAGCGCATGGAGCGTTCCATAGTGTGGTAACTCCACCAATGGTGACAATCATATTCTTGGGAATATTCTGGCAACGTTTTTCTGCGCAAGCAGCTGTGTTAAGTTTTGTAATAGGGTCTGTATTTATTGTTCTAGGATTGATTTATCCTTTTGAACTAATTAGCCCCTTTGCACATGGGATTGAATTTGTCGAAGCAAAACCCTATTCTTATATCAGAGCATTATACAATCTCGTAGCATGTGTGTCTATTGGAGTGATTGTAACCTTATTCACAAAGCCACCAAAAAATTATGATGATATTAAAGGATTAACTCTTTGGACAATTAGGGATGGAGCTGAATATTTTAAAGGTTCTAAAGTAAATCCAAATGCTGGAATTACTATCACAGTTCCTGGGAGTGAGATTATAGTGTCTGAAGATGAAAATAATAAAGTATGTTTACCTCAGAGATATATGGATCAAATTAAAGGGAATCTAGGAGATCTTATCTATATTAGTGATAAGCGTTGGTATTTAGGTGGGTTAAAATCTACACACGCTAATCTTGGATCAGTAACTAAGTTTGATGGAGTCATTATATCAAAAGATGTATATAAGCATGCACAATTTAATTTGTCGAAAGATTTAATTATTGAGCTTGAGGTGTAATATTCCTTGTTTTTTCGATAATATTATTAAAAATTCCAAATCATATTCCGGAGTAGCTCAGTTGGTAGAGCGAGTGACTGTTAATCACCAGGTCGGGAGTTCGAGTCTCTCCTCCGGAGCAAAGTAAAATGAGTCAAAAAATAAAAAAAGTGATGCTTACTAATTTTATTATATTATTTCAATTTGATTAACAGAGGATAAAATGGATTTTCTTACACTTTGGTCTTTACTGGGATTTCTTTTTGCTGTCTATGCGGTTACAGCTAACGATAGTATTCAAACATTAGGAACTTATATTTCATCGAATAATGATGTCAAATGGTATTGGATGTTTGCATATATGGGATCCATTTTCTTAATAACTATGCTTCAAGGTTTTAATATTGGAGATCCATCTTTTGGAAGATTAGATAAGTTTCCAGAAATCGATATACAATGGTATCATGCAGTAGCTCCATTAGTTCTGGTGGCATTGACACGATTAAAAATACCAGTATCAACTACTTTTTTAGTCTTATCAGTATTTGCATCATCGGTTGTAATGGAAAGAATGTTGCTAAAAAGTTTTTTAGGTTATGCAGTCTCTTTTGTTTTTGCTTGGGGATCTTGGTATCTCATTAGTAAGTATTTTCTAAATGAAGGTGAAAAAGGTGAAAATAAATATAATAATTATTGGAGAGTAGGCCAATGGTTGACTACTGGTTGGTTATGGGCAACATGGCTGAAACATGATTTGGCAAATATTATGGTATTTTTACCAAGATATTCTTCTGTTGAAAACATTAATTTTCAATTTTTTGTTGTTGGTACGATGCTTTTAGGACTAGCATTCATGTTTTATGAGCGCGGTGGAAAGATACAGGAAATTGTCTTATCAAAAACCAATACAAGATATGTTCGCTCTGCTACGTTGATTGACTTAGTGTATTGTTTTGTATTGTACTATTTTAAAGAAGTGAACAATATACCTATGAGCACTACATTTGTTTTTATGGGGATGTTGGCAGGTAGAGAGCTTGGAATTTGGATGTCTATTGGTTATGGGGAATTAACATATACCAGTCGACACAAAAAAGCTATTTTCCCAATGCTATATAAAGATTTCCTTAGATTGATGTTAGGATTGATGATCAGTGTCTCCCTTGCATACGGTATACAATGGTATAGTGTGCTTTAACTAAAATGATGTGTTGCAGATTATAACGATTTAGGATATTATTATAGAGATGAATCTTAAAAATAAAATTGTATTAGTTACTGGCGCTGCTAAAGGCATCGGACTTGCCACTGTTAAACGATTACTCAAAAAAGATGCCAAAGTTATTCTATGGGATTTTCAGCCAACTGATTTAGATAATGCTGTTAAATCTTTAAAAGCTGAAGGACATGATGTATTTTCTCAAGTCTGTGATGTTACCAACAAAGAGCAGGTCTATCATAATGCAGAAATCATTAAAAAAGATATTGGTGATGTTGATATTCTAATCAATAATGCTGGAACAGTATATACGGGGTATATGCTGGATCGTTCAGACGAAGAATTAGAAAATATGATCAATGTTAATTTTACATCAATGATTTATACTATTAGATCTTTTATGCCTGCGATGTTAGAAAAAAATAAAGGACATATTATTAATATATCATCTGCATCTTCATTGATTGGTGCTCCTAAATTAGCAATATACGCTGCAACAAAATGGGCTGTAATGGGCTTAACAGAATCTTTAAGATTGGAAGCAATTAAGATGGGTAAAAAAGGAGTAAGATTCTCTTCTATTCACCCCAACTTTTTGAAAAAAGGTTTATTTGAAGGAACAAAGCTAAATATCCTAGGTTCAATATTTGCACCAGGTGTTAAATCTCACGATGCTGTTGCAAAAGTTATCATCAATAGAGCAATTCGTTTTGGATTTCATTCACCTAAAATCCCATGGATTATGAATCAATCTGTATTACTAAGAGCCCTGCTCCCAAGTTCTTTATTAGTTAAGTTTGGCAGTTTATATGGATTAAATAGCATGATGGATGAATATACAGGTTATAAGGATGGTCGTTAATTTTTTTCTTTACTATAAATATTGATAATAATTAGAATAAGCCAATGAATGATACAATAAAAATAGCAGTTATAATATTCAGTTTATTGCTGATTACTAATTGCAATCAAGACATATCCAATACAGGAAAGAATGAAGAGTCTCTGATAGTAACTTTTGAAGATTCATTAAGTTATACTATCGGTATAAACATTGGAAAAAATTTACCTGATGCAGAATTCAATAGAGATCTTTTGAAGCAAGGATTAGACGATTATTGGAATCAAAATGAGCCAAGATTAGACAATGCGGACAGACAACAAATATTACGAGAGTTTAATGTTAGAAATTCTCAAATAGAAAGAGATGCAATGCAATTATCGTCAGAAAATGCAAGAGAATTATCTAGAAAAAATAAAATCGCAGGACAAGAATTTTTAGAAGATAACAAAGCAAAAGAAGGAGTACGTGTTCGTCAACGTAGTGGATTACAATATAAAATTGTTGAAGAGGGATCTGGTAAGGTTCCAGACTATGATGACAGAGTGACTGTACATTATCATGCATACCTAATAGATGGCCACAAGTTTGATAGTAGTTACGATAAAGGCCAACCACTTACACTGGAAGTATCACGTTTTGTCCCTGGCTTTCAAGAAGCATTGCTTATGATGCCTGTCGGATCAAGATGGGAAGTTTATATACCTTACAACTTGGCTTATGGAGAACAAGGAATTAAAGGTTCAAAGTTGGAAGAATATGTTGTTCCACCTTCTTCAACTCTTATTTTTGAAATGGAATTATTAGATATTACCCAATAATTCTAACATGTTTCTAAAATTACTTTTAATTATTCTTATACTCTATATCCTTAGAAATAGTATTATACTGAATATTTATAAGCTCCCATTGATTCGCAAGTCATGGCAATTACCAGATATAGCTGCAGGCGTATTTGAGCTTGACCCTGATAATGATAAGCCAGTTGTTGTATGTTGTGGCGACAGTATCACCCATGGACACATTGGATATGATTGGGTAAGTGCCCTAAGAAAGCAAGATGAATCAAAGATATACATCAATGCAGGAATCAATGCGGATTTAACATGGAACTTGAATCAACGGATAGATAAAATTATTAAACATAATCCTGACTATGTCACTATCTTAATTGGAACAAATGATGCAATAGGTAGTCAAAATATTAAACATATTCAAGACTACTATATGTCTACTAAAGGATTGCCACAATTACCTCATATTGATTGGTATGCATCAGAGTTAGAAAAATTCATTATAGAGATCCAAAGTAAAACAGATGCTAAAATTGCAATTAGTACATTATCTTGGTTAGGCGAACAGTCTGAGACTGAAATCATAAGCGTTGTAAAATTGCACAATAATATCATAAGAACATTATCTGATAAGTATGAGTTAACCCTTATAGACTTATTTAAACAGTTCGATAAAATGATTGATACTAATAATAGCGTACCATACACGACTAGCGAATGGAGAAGATTAAGAGGATTAAGAGCTGTTATATTACATTATGTTTTTGGATGGAGCTGGAGTCGTATTGGGAAAAAATATAGACTAACATTATTGTGTGATCATATTCATTTAAATGAAAAATCTGGAGCCGTGTTGCAGAAATTAATGAAAGATTTTATTGATGGAGAGAGTACCCCGGACAGGATTTGAACCTGTGACCTACGGATTAGAAATCCGTTGCTCTATCCAGCTGAGCTACCGGGGCATGGAGAGAATTTAGTTAATTAAAAAAATATTTAAAGGCCTTTTTTCTATTTATTTATAGACGAGGTCTCGAGGGAGAAATTTCTTGCAATAATTCATGTTTAGCTGTAGTATAGAGGAGATTACAATAAAAAAGATATTTTCAATTAAATTTTCAAGGAGAAAATCATGGCTGAAAAA
>JAAZXT010000047.1 GCA_014240005.1 Fidelibacterota bacterium
ACCATTTTATATTTTCAAAATAACCCTTCTGATTGGTCTACAATGAGCATTATGAGTTTAGCTATGCTGAATGGCTTAATAACGAGCGTCTTACTAGAAACATTTATCTTATCAAAACAAATGACAGTTAGCGAAGCACTTAGAACAGCACTAGGAATGTCCTTTATATCTATGCTTGCGATGGAAATGGCTATGAATCTTACTGATATTTTATTGACGGGTGGAGCCCAGATTACATGGTGGGTAACCCCAATCATGTTGACAGCGGGATTTTTAACACCGTGGCCATATAATTATTGGAGATTAAAAAAATATAATGCTAGCTGCCATTAAATCTTGATATTTATATAAGATAAATAAGCTTAGATAATTTTGATGAAACTATGAGCTAACTTTGATTAGATTCTTTGCATCATGAATGAATTTATTTTATTTGGTAGCACCCATCTATTAACTCTTACCATCATCTTTGCAATCTCATTTGGATTTTCTTTTTTTTATCGCAGTCGATATAACCCTGATTCATTTGCACGCTTTGAACAAGTGTTAGGTTATACTCTTATTTTAAATGAACTACTAAAACCATTTTATTTGATTGCATTAGGAGATTATAAATGGACAAATACAGTTCCATTACATGCTTGCCATATATCTTCCTATGCAACTGGACTGTTTTTATTAACAAGGCAACAACGATTCTTTGATTTTGCTTATTTTTGGGGACTTGGAGGAGGAGCAATGGCTCTAATGACGCCTGACGTAGAGTTTACTTTTCCTGATCTTGATTTTATTACGTTATTCTTTGGACACGGACTGCTATTCTTCGGCGTTATATATATTGTTATGGTAGTAAAGCAGAAAGTAACATTTAGCTCTCTGATAAATGCATTAAAATATTCGTTGATATTACTTCCAATTATGTATGTTTTAAATGTGATGATAGGTGGAGAGCCTGGTTATGAAGCAAACTTATGGTATTTAATGAAGGCTCCAGCGGGAGATTCATTAATGTCATTGTTTCCATCCCCTCCGTGGCATGTATTCCCTGTATTTCCACTGGTTGCAATCATTTTTTATATATTATATTTACCATTTTATTTTGCTGAAAAGAAATCTAAATGAAAACATTAATTCTACTTACTATTCTTATAATAGCATTTTTTAAAAAGAGACGATAAATGAAAAAAACATTAATATTAGTCATAATAACGGTATTTTTTTCAAATACTATTGATGCATCTGACAATTTTCTAAATAAAACATTTCCTACCATTCAAGGAGTATCACTTGCAAACAATGAAGTGACATTTCCAGATGATATACGTGGTAGGGTCGCAGTATTATCTATAGCATTTAAACAAAGAGCTCAGTTGTGTATAAATACTTGGGCAGATGAATTACTACCAAAATATGGTATTGATAAAACGGTACAATACTATGAAGTTCCTATGTTAGGCGCTCAATGGACAATGGCACGTAATTGGATTGATGGTGGTATGCAAAATGGAGTACCAAAGCCATTACATGATTTTACTGTCACATATTATGGGCCTTTAAAACAATACTATAAATCATTAGAGATTGATAGTAAAAAAGATTGTTATATTTATGTGCTTAATCAGGATGGAATAATCAAAGGAAGATTTGATGGATTCTCTACCCCTGAAAAAATAAGCGAATTATTTACACTTATTGACTCATTGAATGAATAAAATATTAGGACATTATCAGCCATTTTTAGAAGCTACTGAAAGAGCGGCCATTGCTGCGGCAAAATTGAGAGGTTGTAAGGATGGAAAGTTAGCTGATCAAGCTGCTACAGAAGCAATGAGATCAGTTCTAAGCACTCAGGATGTTTTAACTACAGTAGTAATTGGGGAAGGCGAAAGAGATGAAGCGCCTATGTTATTCATCGGAGAGCAATTAGGCAATCAAGATAGTGATATAAAAGTTGATATTGCAGTAGATCCATTAGAGTGTACCAATCATTGTGCTCTTGATTTACCAGATTCTATTGCTGTGCTTGCAGGTGCGCCATCAGGATCTTTATTGCATGCTCCAGATACTTATATGAACAAGCTGTGTGGCAGAAAAGAATTAATTGGTCATATTGGCTTAGCAAAAACGGTTGAAGAAAATCTAGTAGCTACTGCAAAAGTTTTAAATAAAGAAGTTAAAGAGTTAAAAGTTATTATTATGGATAGAGATCGTCATAAAGATTTAATTGCATCGATGCACTCCTTCGGAGTTGAACCTATTTTAATTGGAGATGGAGATATAACCGGAGGATTAAAAGCAGTTGAGGGAGAAGTAGATTTATTGTATGGTATTGGCGCAGCTCCAGAAGGTGTTATTACTGCCACCGCAGTAAGAGCATTAGGAGGATTTTTTGAAGGCCAATTAGTTTTTTATGATGCAGAATTTGAAAATAGAGCTCGTAAAATGGTTGGTAGCAATATTGATAAAATTTGGAACGCCAACGATCTATGTACATCCGATGATACATTTTTTATAGCAAGTGGTGTTTGTACAGGATGGGTTCCTGGAGTAAAATTTGAAAATGATAAAGCAGTAGTGACTTCAAAGATAATCTTTGGAAATACGGGAGATGTTAAGTTAATTACCAATGAATATAATTTAGGAGAACCAAATGTCTGAATTACATAGTGTTGCAGCAAGAATGGTGGCAAAAGGCAAAGGCATTTTAGCAGCTGACGAGAGTACCCCTACTTGCACGAAAAGATTTGAAAGTATTAATACAGAATCTACTGACGAGAATAGAAATTTTTACCGTAATATGCTATTTACTTGCGATAATCTTGCAGAATATATTAGTGGAATAATTTTGTTTGATGAGACATTTCATCAGAAAGAATTGAAAACTGATACATTATTCCCCCAATATCTAGAATCCCAATCTATTCTACCTGGAATTAAAGTAGATAGAGGACTTCAAAGTTTTAATGATCATCCAGAGGAAAAAGTGACTGTTGGACTAGATGGATTAGATGAAAGACTATCTAGATATTATAGTTTAGGAGCACGTTTTGCAAAATGGAGAGCGGTGATTACTCTAGGTGACGGGATTCCATCAGATGATTGTATTTTAGCCAATGCAGAAGGGTTAGCGAAGTATG
>JAAZXT010000044.1 GCA_014240005.1 Fidelibacterota bacterium
AATCAGCAGAGAGAATCTTTTTGAGGTAGCAACACAATGTAAAATGTATACTCCGAAACAAGCCTATAAGAAAGGTTTGATTAACGAATATATTGGAAATCCTTTGATTGGTAAGAAAAAAGCAACAGCAGAAGCTCTTAAGAGAGCAAAAAAATTAGCAGGATTTTATATAGATGCTGGAGAGCCATTTGTTAGATTAAAGCAGTCATTGATGCATGATACTGCATTCGATTATGATGTATTAATCAGTAATTGGTTCAGCTCCGAAACTCAAGCCAAAATTAAAAAGGTAATGAGTACATTTTCTAAAAAATGAATATTCTTATTGCTGGAGGTACAGGTTTAATCGGATTCCGATTGGTTAATTCTTTAATAGCACAAAATCATAATGTTGTTATTTTGTCGCGTAACCCATTAAAGTATAAAAATAAATTTCAAAGTAAAGTGAATTTCATTGATTGGAATGCTACGGATATAGAATTGTTAAAGAATATTGATGCCGTTATCAAACTAAGCGGAGAGTCTGTAGCTCAATTATGGACAAAGTCTGTAAAAAATAGAATTTTAAATAGCAGAGTAGATCTATCAAAAAAATTACTAGATTTTTTAAAGAGAAATCAAATAAATAGTAATCTATTAATCAATGCATCTGCAATCGGATTCTATAGTAGAAAAGAGATGAATTCTAATGATGTAGTTGACGAATATTCTAACAGTGGAGATTCTTTTTTATCAAAAGTATGTCGATTAAATGAAGAATCTTGTAAAATATTCGATGAAGAAAATATGAGAGTTGTGCATCTTAGGATTGGAATGGTACTCACCCCTAGTTTTTCTTTATTGATTGGCTTTTCTTCTCTATTTTCAATCCCAATTCCAGGAGCAAAAAATTATTATTTTCCATGGGTTCACCTTGAAGATGTTGTAGGATTTATAGATTATGCACTTACAAATAATATCGAGGGCCCTTTTAATTTAATTACCCCCGAATCGATTACCCATAAAGATTTCTACCATACAATTAGAAAGCATTATAGAGGAATTATTCCATGGATATTATTTCTGCCAGTCTTTATAATAAAAATGATTGGAGATATGAGCGAAATGGTATTATATGGTCCTAAGACGATGCCAAAAAGGACGCTAGAGAGCGGATATAAGTTTAAATTTAAAAAATTAGACAAAGCATTACAGAATCTTGGCAAATAAAATGACTTGGAAAATATTCAGGATTTGTTAAATTTCATGCCGTGAAAACAATTATGTTTTATCAAAAGGAAATTATCAGTTGGCCGTAAAAAAAACCGCAAAAAAAACCGCAAAAAAAGTATTTAAAAAAGAATTAGCAAGGGTAGAGCAAGAAATTCTAAAAATGGAATCAGCTAGTCCTGCAAAAAAAGCTGCAACAAAAAAAGCTGCAACAAAAAAAGCTTCAAAAAAGGAAGTAGCTAAATCTGACAAAGAAATACAAGCAGACTTAGTGAAACTTGAGAAGGTAGAAGCTATGAAAGCTGCAAAAGAGAGAGCCGCTGAAAAAATCAGAAGATCCAAAGTTTCTAGCGGTACTATTAGCATGTATTTATCTGAAATTTCTCAATATGAACCTTTAGCTCCTGAGAAAGAAGTAGAGCTAGCTGTGCTTATTGCAAAGGGAGATAAACAAGCCATGAAAGATCTAGTAGAAGCTAATCTTAGATTCGTAGTTTCTGTTGCTAAAAAATATCAAGGAAATGGATTGTCTCTTTCTGATATTATTAATGAAGGAAATTTAGGACTAATCAAGGCAGCTAAACGATTTGACCCTTCACGTGGATTCAAATTTATTTCTTATGCGGTTTGGTGGATTAGACAGGCAATATTGCAAGCATTAGCTGAGCAAGGCCGTTTAATTCGATTACCTTTAAATCGAGTAGGTACTATTACTAAAATTACAAAAGCAGCAGAAAAATTAGAAGCTGAGATGGGTAGACCTCCAAAAGTGGAAGAAATCAGTCACCAACTTGAAGTCAAAACAGAAGAAGTATTTAATGCTCTACAATATTCAAGAAGACATAGTTCTTTAGATGCGCCATTTGCAGAAGGAGAAGATAGTTCTTTAATTAATGTGATTGAAGATGAGCAAGAAAAAGACCCTGATAATAAAGTCATGGATACATCTATGAAGGAAGAAATCGCTTCAGCTCTAAGTACTTTAACAGATAGAGAGCGCGCTGTTATTGAAATGTATTTTGGTATTAATCGCGATAGATCTTTTACACTTAATGAGATTGGTGAACAATTTAGTCTAACGCGTGAACGTGTTCGACAAATTAAAGAAAAAGCTATTAGACGTCTTGCACATAAAACTCGTAGCGAACCGCTCAGAGTTTATTTAGGTCAATAGATGGACGCTATACAAATACTACTTCCTATTTTTCCTCTTGTTTTCTTGACCTATTTACACACATTTCTTAATGCCAAGACCATAGAGAAAGCAGTTAAGACGAAGGAACTTGATTCAAGATGGCTAAAGTTTATGCCTTCATGGCAAGAGATTCCTGATAATGTTCAAGCTTCAAGAGAGCATTATAAAAATTTATATCAAGCACCAATACTTTTTTACTGTTATTGTATTTTAGCTTTCATAATTGAGCATGTCACGTTACTAACCGTGATACTTGCTTGGCTTTATGTAGGATTTAGATCTATTCATTTCATTATAAGATCAACAAATCCAAAACTTTCAAAACGAGCACCTATTTTTCTTCTATCTTTTATGGCTTCTTTGGTGCTCTGGATAGAGTTATTAGTACATATTTTGCGATAAATAAATTTTATAGCACTACAATCCCCTTAGTTGTATAATTCAACAACATGAGTAAAAAATCTAAAATTGCCATAATAGGAAGACCGAATGTCGGAAAATCAACACTTTTCAATCGACTCTCCGGAAAAAGAACGTCTATTGTTGATCAAGTTGAAGGTGTTACAAGAGATAGAATTTATGCATCAGGAGAGTGGCTGAATAAAGCATTTGATATTATCGATACTGGAGGATTTGTTAGCTCAAATGAAGATATTTTTAACGATAAGATTAAAGAACAAATTGTAGAAGCTTTAAATGAGTGCGATGGAATTATTTTCATGGTTGATGGCAAGGATGGGTTAAATCCAAATGACAGTCATCTAGCAAAAATGGTTAGAAAATCTAGTAAGAACTATATCTTAGCAGTTAATAAATGTGATACGCCAGATCATAGTGATAGAATCATACCATTTTTTGATTTAGGCCTAGAAGAACCTGTAGCAATCTCAGCATTAAATGGTGCTGGTGTTGGAGATGTTCTAGATACGCTATTTGCGCACGAAGATTTGCAAGGGAAGGATTTTGAAGATATTGATGAAGAATCTATGTCAATCTCAATTGTTGGTATGCCAAATGTAGGTAAATCTTCTATTTTGAATGCACTAATCCAAAAGGAGCAAGCTATTGTATCTGATGTTGCTGGAACCACAAGAGACTCCATTGATACGTATATTAAGTGGCATGGGCATTCTATTAAAATTATTGATACCGCCGGTCTTAGAAAGAAGAGTAAAATTGATGATGATATTGAATTTTATAGCTCATTAAGAGCAATAGATTCATTAGTCAGATCTGACGTTGTTTTTCTTGTTATTGATGCTGAGAAAGGCTTTACAAAGCAGGAAAAAACAATTGCTAGCGAAGTAATTCGTAGAGGGAAAAGAATGGTAATGTTGGTCAACAAATGGGACTTAACTGCTAATAAAAATATTTCTGCAGAAATTTTTAAAGAGGAGATGTTTCATCAGTTCCATTTGCTGCAATATTATCCTATACTTTTTGTTTCTGCTTTAACAAAAAGACGTATTTCAAATGTATTATCTGAGGCATGGACTGTCTTTGAAAAACAGCGAGATAAGCTTGGTACAAAAGCATTAAATGAATGGTTAGTTAAGGCAGTAAGGAAATATCCACCTCCTGCATTACAAGGAAAGTCAATTAAATTAAAGTTTATAGATCAAGTGCAGTTTTCACCACCAATATTTGCTTTCTTTTGTAATTATCCTAAGCTCATTACTGTTGCTTATAAGAGGTATCTGCATAATCAACTTAGAGAGTCGTTTGATTTAGATGGAATAACAATTAAGTTGTCAATTAGGAAGGGTTAATTATGCAGAAAAAAGTTTATAGCTGGGCTTTATATGATTGGGCAAATTCTGCATTTGCAACTACTGTTATGGCTGGATTTTTTCCTCTATTTTTTTCTCAATATTGGTCAGATACAAATAGCGTTTCAGCCAGCACTTTTTATTTAGGTTTAGGAAACTCGATTGCTTCAATAGTTGTAGCATTATTAGCACCTATTCTTGGTGCTATTGCTGACAATGGAAGTTTTAAGAAAAAATTTCTGATTTTTTTTGCTTTTTTAGGCGTAGTAATGACAATAGGATTAGGCTTTATTGCACAGGGAATGTGGCCTATTGCATTGTTGGTATATATCTTTGCTACAATAGGATTTTCAAGCGCAAACACTTTTTATGATTCATTGTTACCTGCTATTAGCAATAAGGATAACGTAGATTATATTTCTGCGTTAGGCTTCTCACTAGGATATTTAGGTGGAGGAATTTTAATTGTTATCAATTTTTTGATGCTTACTTATCCATCATTTTTTGGATTAATTGATGCCACACAAGCAATTCAATATTCATTTATATCTGTTGGAATATGGTGGGCAGTATTTTCATTGCCAATTATGCTTTTTGTAGATGAGCCGAAATATCATGATGAAAAGTCTTTAGTTAATTCTGTAAGAGATGGCTTATCAGATTTTAGAAGTACTTTTAATGAGATAAAAAATCTGAAAGTAGTAGCCACTTTTCTCCTTGCATACTGGCTTTATATTGATGGAGTAGATACAGTTGTTCGCATGGCAGCTGATTTTGCTATGACATTAGGCTTTGATCAAACAGCAATTATGGGTGCATTAGTATTGATTCAATTTATTGCATTTTTTGCGACCTTAATTTATATAAAAATTGCAGGTAAAATTGGTTTAAAGAATGGGATATATGCAGGGATAGTAGCATATATATTCATTCTTATTGGTGCTTATTCTATCACTGAAATATGGCAATTCTATTTCGTTGCGATCTTAATAGGGTGTTTCCAAGGAGGAATTCAGTCATTAAGTCGAAGTCTGTATTCTAGGATCATACCAGAAAATAAGTCAGCAGAATATTATGGATTTTATAATATGTTAGGAAAATTTGCAGCGGTAGTTGGACCGTTACTGATGGGTACAGTTACACTTCTTCTCAATAATATGACTGGGGATGCGGAACAAGCTGCAAGATATGGAATATTATCGGTTTCTATCTTATTTTTTTCAGGAGCATATGTTTTTTCTAAAGTTGATATTGAAGAAGGTGAAAGAATAGCAAAAGAAAATTTATTGAGGAGTAAAGCAAAAACTAGATATTTTATTTAATATTTTTTAACAACTTTTATAAATAACTAATAACGAACGATAAAAATCTTTTTAAATTACCACCGTGAATACAACATCAAAATACTCAGAACTAGTTCAAACACAACACATTAACACAGCTGGTACTTTATTTGGTGGCACTATGTTAGCGTGGTTAGATCTTGCCGGCGTAAAAGCTTCCAACGACTTTTTAAAACAAACAGATGCGTGGGGCGTAGTTACTCGCGCAATGGATAAAGTAGAATTTAAAGAACCTGTTTTTTTAGGAGATTGGGTAAATTGTGAATCCACAGTTATAAGAACAGGAAACTCATCTCTTGAAATAGAGATCAAGGCTTTTGCTGAGAGCAAAGATCATGGTCATAGATTAGCATGTACAGCCAACATTACTTTTGTTGCAGTTGTCAAAGATGAGAAAGGTAGTTTAATGAGTTTTAATCATAATTTAAGTTTGAATGAGGAGAAATAATGGCACATATCAATAAATTAGAATACGATACAAGCATGGATAACGTTAAAAGTAGCGATATTTTAGCGGTAGGTATTTACCAAGATAAAAATGATTCCAATCTAGTAAATAGTCAAATGAAGGGAAAAGTAGGAGAACTTGCTTATGATTTCAACGACGATCAAAAAACTCTTTATTTTGGATTGGGAAAATCTGATAGTGCAACTCCTGAAGATCTAAGGAGAGCAGCAGGTACAGTAATGTCATTCATAATTAGTAATAAATACTCTTCTGTTGCAGTTCAATGTCCCACATCAGAGAATCATGATGATTATTTTTGCCAAGCATTCTCAGAAGGTCTTATATTGGGAAGTTATCGTTTCTTAGACTTTTTTACAGATGAAAGAGGTGAGTATCATCTTGAAAAGATTACTATGGTTGGTAAATGTTGTACTGATGCATCTAAAAAAGGAGCTACAGTAGCAAATGCAGTGTGTAAAGCTCGAAATTTAGCTAATAATCCACCAAATGTGAGTACACCTTCACGTCTAGCAGAATTCGCGCAAGAAGTGGGTAAAAAAGGCGATATGAAAGTAACGGTATTTGATAGAGAAGAATTTACAAAGATGGGAATGGGCGCTTTCGCTGGTGTTGCACAAGGTACTAATGAGCCTCCAAAATTTATTATTATGGAATATTTTGGCGCAGAGTCAAAAGATGAAAAACCTGTGGTGTTGGTAGGCAAGGGATTAACATTTGATACAGGTGGAATTTCATTAAAACCAGGCGCAAAAATGGATGAAATGAAATTTGATATGTGCGGTTCTGCGATTGTATTTGGAACAATGAATGCTGTTGCAGAGTTGAGACCAAAAAAGAATATTGTAGCTATTGTTCCATCCACGCATAATATGTTAGGTGGATCTGCTTTTTTACCTGGCGATATTTTAACAGCATACAATGGAAAAACAATTGAAATATTAAACACAGACGCAGAAGGTAGATTAATTCTTGCAGACGCACTTTCTTATGCAAGCAAGCACTATAATCCTGAGTTTATGGTTGATTTTGCTACTCTAACAGGTGCCTGTGTAGTAACATTTGGACACATTGCAACGGCTATACTCGGGAATAATCCTAAACTTATTGAAAGCATTCAAGAATCCTCTAAAAATACTGGCGAACTTGTATGGGAATTGCCTTTATGGGATGAATATTGCGATCAGGTAAAATCTAATATATCTGATGTGAAAAATTTAGGTTCACCTGGACAAGCTGGAACAATAGCAGGAGCAGCATTTTTAAAAGCGTTTGTAGGGAAAGATATTCCTTGGACACACTTCGATGTTGCTGGTACATCTTGGGGCGTAGAAAATAGAAGTTATATTCAAAAAGATGGTGCTTCAGGGCAAGTAGTTAGGCTAGTTCTAGATTTAATTGGCGCTTAATGAATAAGTTAAAAGTTATTAATGCTACTCAGTATTCCTTACAACTTCTTACGGCATTACTATTACTTTATTTTACTATTAACTCAGATACTCCAGAGAGAGTTATTATTCCAATTTTATTGATTTGTGTTTGGACTTTGGGTTTTACCCAACGCAGAATTACAAGAAGAAGAGTTAATAGATTGAGAAAAAATGATAGTAAAGATATTTTGCATGAAGGATAATTGAATCAATAATGAATAAATTATTTTCCAATAATATTTCTCTTGATCAAGAGAATCATACATATAAATTAAAAGATAGTCCTGATTGTCATTTTTCAAGTGTGACCGAATTTATCCATCAATTTTTTGAAAAGTTTGATCAAGTTGGTATTGCTCAGAAATTGATTAATACTCATCCAAAATATAGCGGTAAAACAGTTGATGAGGTCATTAAAGAGTGGGGTAAAGGCGCAATAAGAGGAACGATTGTTCACAATGAGTTAGAATCATTTATAAAAGAGAATATTACACCCAAACATGAAATGTCTATCGTAGGCGCAGCATGGATTAAGGAAAAGCAAAAAGATCCTGATAACACATTTTTTTCTGAAGTTATTATCTATTCTAAAGAACTAGGTATTGCTGGGACTATTGATGTGTTGGTATATAATAAGAAACAAGATACATATCATCTTGTCGACTGGAAAACAAATAAACGTATTGATAAAACATCCTATAAGAAGAAGGTAGGTATTTTAAATTCTACAGCACATATGCAGGATTGTAATTTTAATCATTACTCATTGCAGCTTTCATTTTATAGGTATCTTTTAGAACGGTATTATGGTATCAATATTGGCAGTCAAACTCTCTTTCATTTAAAAGAAAACAGGTATGAGATTTTTCCTGTAAATTATCGTGAAGAAGAATTGATAAATATGTTAAGAGAGAAAGAATTAATATGATAAATACATACCTACTTATTGCTTTAATTGTTGCAGTTATATTTCTTGTTTTTTATATAGATAGAAAATTTAAATCAATAGGACAAGATGACGACCAAATTATTGATCAATTTGCTACTATAGGAGAGTTATTTGCTGGTTCAGAAAAAAATATCAAGGATTTACGTGATAAATTGTCGGAAACAAAATCAGCACTAGAAACCACTTACCAAAATAGCCAGAAAGAAGTAACTAAATCTCTCAATGAATTCAATCTAATCTTTAGAAGTTCGCAAGAACGAGGCAGTTTAGGTGAATATAGAGTAGAACAACTACTTGAAAATCTTGGGTTGCAAGAAAATGTACATTGGAAGTCTCAGCAGTCATATGGCAGCGCTAGACCTGATTATACTTTTTATTTTCCCGATCAAGTATATATAAATCTTGATTCAAAATTTCCTCTAGAGCATTATAAAAATATGGTAAATGCTGAGGCAGAATTTGAAAAAGAATCTGAAAAAAAAGCTTTTGAAAAAGATGTAAAAGATCGAATTAAAGAAATGCAAAAAGATGGCTATGTAGATGTTTCAAAGGGAAGCGTAGATTTTGTATTAATGTTCGTGCCAAGTCAGAGTGTGTTAAACTTTATTAGAAAAGAATTCTATACTCTTTGGGAGGATGCCCTGAAAAAGAAAGTAATTCTAGTCGGAACACCTGAATTATTTGCGATGCTACAAATGCTAAAAACATCAGTCCATAATTTTACTCTAAGTACTAAAGTTGATGATTTTAAAACTAATTTCAATCAGTTTAAAGTAGAATGGACTAAAATAGAATCTCTTCTAGAGAAACATGAAAACCAGATTGAGGCAGTGAGTAAGAGCTATCAAGAAATCACTACTACTAGAAATAAGAAATTAAAAAAATCATTAGATCTTTTGTTGCCGAGTGGCGATAAAGAAGAATAGTTTTTACAAACCGATAAAATAGAAGAAATCTATTAGTGTAAATAAGAATAAATAACCAATTACTTCCCATAATACACTATTAATACTCTTAATCTTCACTTCAATTCTATCCGTAGATTTTGTTTTTTTATATTTAAAAATATTTGGTAGCAATCGTGGTGTTGATTCATAATAGGCCCTATAAGACTCGTCATGGGTACCTAAAAGGACTTTTTCTTCGTTTAGTATGGTTGGAACATGAAAGAGAACAAAAACCAATAATATGGTGACTGATATGGGAACAGACTTAATTGCGAAAAACATTCCTAGGAATATCATCAAGCTAAAGAAATATAAAGGATTTCTAACCATCGAGTAAGGTCCTTCTTTAATCAATTTTTTTGTTTTAAATCCTTCTAGATAAAGCGACGCCCATATTCTTCCAAATCCTCCCAGTACAACAAGCGTATAACCTATATAGCTGAATAAGATAGCTGTATTAGGATCTATCTCTAAACTATAAGCAGAGAAATTGTTATCAAGAACGATTAATGTAATTATTAGTACAATAGATAATCTTAATACTACCACTCTTTTTTGTGCTATTTTTTTGATTAACATAATTTTTCGTTTCTTTCCCTTAATTCTTATTTAATTGAAACACGCTTTTCTTGAATTAATTCACAACCTGGAACATCGTCTCCATTTTTTAATGCTTCTTTAATTTTAGCCTTATCAATTGATTGTATTTCTTTTGTTTCAAGAAAATCATTTGGAATATCTTTTTCATTAGTGATAACAACTTTATGTGGATTATTCTGAATAGTGATAGTGATTTCAGGGCTCTCTACTTTTTGCGTGTTAGTTTTTTCTAAATTATACCTCAAGTATTCTTTGAGGTGTTTTATTTTAGATTCAATTGATGTTCTTCTTTTGTGTTGTCTGGATTCGACTTCTTTAATGCCTTCAGCAGTATGTTCTAGATTTTTGATATATTTAGCTACATTAGTAGTTTTAAGTTTGAATTCACCCTCAAGAGACTCTAATGTATCTTTAACTGATTGATCGTCTAAATCAGTGAGACTTTCTAGAGCTTCTTTAAACTCATCTGCAAGTTCATATAGACTAGGTAATGACATAGATGAATATATAAAAAAATACCCTGAAATAATCAGGGTATTTTTGAAAAGCAATTCAGTAGATAGTCTGAAATATTTATATAGACTAGTTTAAATTTCTATAAGTTGCTTTCCAAAATTTTTACCTGTTAGAACATCTCTTAAAGCTTGAGGAGCATTTTCAAAACCTTTTGTGATAGTTTCTTTATAAAATAATTTTTCCTCTGAAATCAATTTAGATATTTCATTGGTCGCTTTTCCCCATTCACCCATCCATTCTGTTACAACAAAGAATCTATGTTCAGGCTTGGGATCAAGTGCACCTAAAACATGAAATGGTGTTTCCATCTTAGACATATCTTCCGCATTATATTGAGATATAAATCCACAAATTGGAACCCTTGCTCCTTCATTTAGAAGAGGGGCAACCGCTCTAGTTACTGCTCCACCAACATTTTCAAAATAAATGTCTATGCCTTTTTCACAAGCATTTTTAAGATCTTCCTCTAAATTACCTGCCTTATAATCAACACATTCATCAAATTTCAAAATATCTTTTACATAAGAACACTTTTCTGGACCGCCAGCTATGCCAACTACATGACATCCATAAGACTTTGCAAGTTGCCCAACAACAGTTCCCACGGCTCCTGATGCAGCTGAAACAACTAAAGTCTCTCCAGGCTGAGGCTTTCCAACTCTATTTAGACCAAAGTAAGCAGTCCTTCCAGGCATTCCTACTGTTCCTAAATAAGTAGATAACGGTATATTAGATTCAGGTACTTTAAATAAAGCAGGATCAGTATCTTTTGCTTTTATATATGTTTGCCAACCTTTATGAGCACATACTTTATCACCAATCGCATATAAGTTAGAATTAGTTTCAACAACAACACCGACAGTTTCACCTGTCATAGGTTCTCCAATTTTAGCTGGTTCAGCATATGAAGAGCCATCATTCATTCGACCTCTCATATATGGATCAATTGATAGGTACTTAACTTCAATAAGAATTTCATTATCTTCTAAAGATGTTATTGCTTCATTATTGAGTTTCCAACAATCATCTTCTGGCATTCCTTTTGGTCTTTTGTTTAAAAGTAATTGTGTATTGTTATATTCCATTATTCTTTATTTCCTTTGATTGCATTTTTTGGTGGGTACCAATATAATATTATTTATTTAAACATCCAAAGAGAAAACCGACTGATTGGTCTGGTTTGTTATCTTTTTATAATTCTTTGATTTCTTTTAGAAGGTCATTGAGCATGTCTTTAGCATCACCAAAGACCATGATAGAATTATCATAACCAAATAATTCATTCTGAACACCCGCAAAGCCAGGGTTCATGCTTCTTTTATTAATAATAACAGTACGAGACTTATCGACATTTAAGATAGGCATACCATAGATAGGACTAGATTGATCATGTCTTGCCGCAGGATTGACCACATCGTTTGCTCCAAGAATTAATGCAACATCACAATCTTCAAATTCAGGATTAATTTCATCTAAATCTTTAAGTAAATCGTAGGGAACGTTGGCTTCAGCCAATAGTACATTCATGTGTCCTGGCATTCTACCAGCAACAGGATGAATAGCATACAATACTTTCTTACCTTGAGCCTCTAAAGTATCAGCTACTTCTCTGGCAACATGCTGTGCTTGTGCTACAGCTAATCCATACCCTGGTACAATAATAATTTTTTCAGCAGCATCAAGAATCATTGCTGCTTCTGTTGTTGAATAGCTTTTAATATTCATTTCTTTTTGACCTGAAGTGTCACTACTAGATTCTGAACCAACAGCTCCAAAAATTACATTAACTAAAGATCTGTTCATTCCTTTACACATAATATTTGTTAGGATTAATCCAGAAGCGCCAACTAAAGAGCCGCTAATAATAAGTGCATTATTACCAAGCAAGAAACCGGTAGCTGTAGCTGCTATTCCAGAATATGAATTTAATAGTGAAATGACTACAGGCATATCAGCACCTCCAATTGGAATGGTAAGACCAATACCAAGCATAAGCGCTAAAGCTGCAATCGTATAAAATATTGTATCATCTGGTAATACGTTGAAATTATGAGCAGTTAATAGTGCCATCGCAGAACCGAAGATTAATGCATTAATCGCTTGTTGTCCTGTAAAAGTGATAGCCTTTCCAGATATAAATCCTTGAAGTTTTCCAAATGCAATAAAACTTCCAGAGAAAGTTAATGTTCCAATGAAAACGCTCATGCACATAATAATGTATGAACTATCTGATCCTGAAAGATATGCTGCTGATGCAACAAGCGCAGAAGCTGCTCCACCTAATCCATTAAATATAGCTACCATTTGAGGCATCTGAGTCATTTGAACGCGTACAGCAAAAAGCATACCTAAGATTGAACCAATTCCTACGCCTAAGCCAATTAGTTGCCAATCAAAATTTGCTCCAGATGTTAATGTTGCTATGATTGCAACTAACATACCAAACGATGCTAGAAAATTTCCACTTCTTGCAGTTTTTGGATGAGAAAGACGTTTAATTCCAACAATAAATCCAATGGCTGAAATTAAATATAGTAGATTTGTTATTTGAATTTGTTCCATTATTTTTTCTTAAACATTTTTAACATTCTATCCGTTACTAGAAATCCACCTACAACATTAATGGTAGCACAAATTAATGCAGCTAATCCAAGATAGGTACCAAGTGTTCCATCAACAGTAATTGCCAATAGTGCTCCTACAATAGCAATACCTGATATCGCATTTGAACCAGACATTAGAGGAGTGTGAAGAGTAGGAGGTACTTTATTGATTATTTCGTTACCTACAAACACTGCTAATATAAAAATTGTTATTAGGTTAATAATATTGATTTCCATTATAAAGCCTCTTTGGTTGGTTGGTGTCTAATTTCACCATTTTCAACAAATAGCATTCCATCTATAATTTCATCTTCTTTATCAAGTTTAAATCCATCTTCTGTATGACAATGTTCGATGATTGCTTGAATATTTTTTGAGAAAAGTTGACTAGCATCTGTTGCCATAGTACTTGGAAAATTAGTATTACCATCAATTAATACATTGTTATGGTATACTATTTCATCCGGTTTTGTTAGTTCACAATTTCCACCATTCTCTGATGCTAAATCCATAATTACAGAACCAGGCTTCATAGCTTCAACCATTTCTTTCGGAATAAGTATCGGTGCTGGTCTGTTGGGAATAAGAGCTGTAGTAATAACCAGATCAGATTTTGAAATCCTTTCTTTCATTACTTCTTGTTGACGTAATTTATATGCATCACTAGTTTCTTTAGCATATCCGCCTGATCCTACTCCATCATCACTATCATTTTCTACTTCTATAAATTTTGCTCCTAAACTTTCTACCTGTTCTTTAACTTCAGGTCTTACATCGAACGCTTCTACTTGAGCTCCCAATCTTTTTGCTGTTGCAATTGCTTGCAATCCAGCAACACCTGCTCCAATAACTAGAGTCCTTGATGGTGAAATAGTTCCTGCTGCAGTCATTAGAAGTGGCATATATTTTCCAATATGATTTGCTCCAATTAATACTGATTTATAGCCAGAAATATTTGCTTGAGAACTTAGAATATCCATTTTTTGAGCCAAAGTAGTTCTTGGCAATAAGTTTAAAGAAAATGCAGAGCACTTAGCATTTTGTAAATCTTTCACTAGTTCAATGTCTTTAATTGTTTGAAACAGTGAAATTAATAAACAATTTTTATTTAATAGTTCAATCTCTTCTTTGATTGGAGAACTTACTTTTACCACGATATCAGATTGAAAAACTTCATTTTTCTCCACAATTTTTGCACCAGCTTCTATATAGAGATTATCTGAATAATTTGATGCGTCACCAGCATTTTTTTGTATGACAAATGAATAACCCTTTTTTGTGAGGGCTGAAACTGTGGAAGGTATCATTGCAACCCTCTTTTCACCAGCTTTGTTTTCCTTTAATACACCAATTTTCATATGCGCTAGGACGCTGTAAAATTACACAATTCTTATTAATCATCAACAAATTTATTATCTATTAAAAATATAATTTATATTAATTAAGTTCATTCATGAATTTATATCCAACTGCTGAACTATTTAACGCTTTCCAATTACCGGTATCTGATATCCATAGTATATATGTTGAAGAGTCAGGTAATAAAAATGGAAAACCTGTTATTTTTCTTCATGGAGGTCCTGGAGGAGGAATTGATCCTTCATATAGACAATACTTTGATCCTGAAAAATGGCGTATTATTATGTTTGATCAAAGAGGGTGCGGTAAAAGCACTCCATTTGCTGAGCTTAATGAAAATACTACATGGGACTTGGTAGGAGATATTGAAAAGATACGAAAGCATTTAGGTGTTGAATCTTGGGTAGTGTTTGGTGGAAGTTGGGGAAGCACTTTATCTTTAGCTTACAGTCAAACACATCCATCTGTATGTAAGGCGTTAATTTTGAGAGGTATATTTCTATTAAGAAAAAAAGAGATTCATTGGTTTTATCAAGAAGGAGCAAGTAAGATATTTCCTGATGCATGGGAGAAATTCTTAGAGCCGATACCTAAAGCAAAACAGCACAATCTTCTTAAGGCATATTACGAGTTGCTTACGCATGAAGATTCTGCTAAAAGAATTGAAGCAGCAAAAGCGTGGAGTGTTTGGGAGGGCAGTACGGTTAAATTAATTCAAAATAAAGCATTGATAGAACACTCTTCTGATTCAAAATTTGCAGAAGCATTTTCGAGAATAGAGTGTCATTATTTTACAAACAATGGATGGTTTGATACAGAGAACTACTTAATTGAAAATGTAGATAAAATTAGACATATCCCTGCAGTAATAGTTCATGGTAGATATGACGTAGTTTGTCCAGTTGAAAATGCCTGGGAACTTCATAAAGCATGGCCAGAGTCAGATTTACACATTATTCCAGATTCAGGACATGCAATGTCTGAAGAAGGTATAAAAGACAAACTTATTGAATACACAGATAAGTTTTCGAAGTTGTAGATTAAAAGAATATTGCAGATAATCCAATTATAGCACCAACTAAGAACGTAGTTGGATTGCTAATATCGCTGGCAGAAACTATAAACCCAATTAGAGGTAATAGAATATTTCTCTTGGTGTTTATAAAGCTTTCTGTTTGTGTTGACTCTTCTATGTTTTGTGACTGATTGTATTCGGTATCTTGATCTGCAAATTCTTGGATATCTTCATCCATTGCGATACTTTTTTTAGCTTCTTCCTGGGACAATCTTAAGAGAAATGCTATATTCCTTCTTGTAGGATTTGTAATTTCAAAAGATTCAATTTTTTTCCTAAGCTTTAAAGCTATCTGCGTAGATTCCTCATTGTTTGCTATTTCAATTTTAGTCACCGATCCATTGAAATCTTGATTTGCTAACTTTGTACTGTCAGTTTTGGCATTATATACTGTTAGATAAAACCATTCCGATGAATACCAAGCAGTCACATCTTTTAAGTTAATTTTTGCGGTACTACCTACATTAATTAAAGTGCCATTTTTTCTAGAATCGATTTCAATATCATTGATAGTTGTTTCTTGGGCAAAAGCAAAACAAGAAAAAAATAGAAATAAAACAGTTATTGTTAGATTATTTTTCATCTAATGAATATATTATTTGTTTAGATTCATATGAAACACTTTATCGATGAAAAGCAAAGAAATTAGAGAATCGTTTATTAAATTTTTTGAGGGTAAAAACCACCATAAAATTGCCAGCGCTCCTGTATTGCCTTATGGCGATAAGTCGCTTCTCTTTACAAATGCTGGAATGAATCAATTCAAACCAATTTTTTTAGACACAGAAAAACCAAAGCATTTACGAGTAGTAAATAGTCAAAAATGTATTAGAGTCAGCGGAAAACATAATGACTTAGAAGAAGTCGGAAGAGATGGCTTTCACCATACATTTTTTGAAATGTTGGGGAATTGGTCTTTCGGAGACTATTATAAGAAAGAAGCTATTCAATGGTCATGGGAATTATTCACTGATGTTTGGAAATTAGATAAAGAACGTCTTTGGGTCACAGTATTTGAAGATGATGACGAAGCTTATGAATTATGGGAGAAAGAAACAGATATTGATAAAAGTCGCATTATACGATCTGGGGCAAAAGATAATTTTTGGGAAATGGCTGAGACAGGTCCTTGTGGCCCATGTTCTGAAATCCATTATTATGTCGGAGATGATACAGATAATCAACAATCCAAGCATGTAAATAATTCTGACGAATATTGGGAATTATGGAATTTAGTATTTATACAGAGTAATCGTTTAAAAGATGGAACCTTTGAAGATTTGCCAAAAAAACATGTAGATACTGGAGCTGGGCTTGAAAGAATTTGTTCAGTATTACAAAATAAAAATTCAAATTATAAAACTGATTTATTTGCAAAAACCATATCTGATTTAGAAAAAATATCTAAGACAAGTTATAAAGATAATGAAGTTTCATATCATGTGATATGTGATCATATTAGGATGTTATCATTTGCGATAGCAGATGGAGTTTTACCATCCAATGAAGGTAGAGGTTATGTTGTAAGAAGAGTTCTTAGAAGGGGTTCAAGATTTGCAATGAATCTGGATAGTAAAGAACCAATTTTATATAAATTAGTTCAATCAGTTGTTTCTACAATGTCAGATACTTATCCAGAGTTAAAAGATAAACAAAAGCATATAGAACAGACTATTTTTAGCGAAGAAGAGTCTTTCTTATCTACACTAGAAAAAGGAATTATTCAATTTGAAAAAATAATCAAAAATTCTTCTTCTGATAATATCAATGGTTCAGATGCCTTTAAGTTATATGATACTTATGGGTTTCCTTTGGATTTGACAGAGCTAATGGCCTCTGAGAAAGGAAAGACTGTCGATAAAGAAGGCTTTGAAAACGAAATGAAAAAGCAAAGAAATCTTGCTAAGAAAAATCAAAAATTTGTCATGGATAGCAAAGATATCAAATGGAAGCTCAGCAGCGATTCGCCGCATTCAAATTTTATTGGATATAGCGAAGAGGATAGTTCTAGCAAAATAGTAAATTGGTCTGAAGTTGATGATAAAGTATATATCGCATTAGATAACACTCCATTTTATGCTGAATCAGGTGGTCAAATTGGAGATACCGGAATTATTGAGAACAAAGATTTTTCTGCTGAAGTAGTAGATACACAAAAGAATGGAGATTTTATTATTCATATATGCAATCTGACAACAGGAGATATATCAACAGATATGAATGTATCTTGTAAAATAGATTCAATGAGAAGGAAAGATATTAAGATCAATCATTCAGCAACACACTTGTTACACCAAGCTCTTAAAGATATTCTAGGAAATCATATCAATCAAGCAGGTTCTCTAGTACATCCAGATTATTTACGATTGGATATTACTCACCCTTATAAAATCGATAAAAAAGACATTGATGCAATTGAATTGCTTGTGAATGCCAAAATTGCTGACAATATATCCGTAGAAACCAATATAAAAAGCTTAGAAGATGCAAAAAAAGAAGGCGCTACCGCTTTATTTGGAGAAAAATATGGAGAAAGAGTAAGAGTAGTAACTATGGATGTTTTTTCAAAAGAATTATGTGGAGGTACTCATGTTTCATCAACAGGAGAAATCAATAAATTTATTATAAAGAATGAGAAAGCTATTGCGTCCGGAGTTAGAAGAATACACGCTCTTACTGGAGAACATGTTGAAGATCATCTTCAGGATAGAATGGATGTCATTAATCGCTTAGAAGAAGCATCTGAAAAAAGAGAACTTGAGAAAAAAAATCAATCAAATATGTTAGACGCTATTGATATTGAAAAGATGATTGAGAATCAAAAACATATCAAGAATATTCCATTTATAAATGAAGAAGTTGCCTTAGGATCTAAAAATGATTTGAAAAAGCTAAATACAAAACTAAATACAAAATTTCAGTCAGGTATTGCGGTTTTTTCAGTAATAATTGATAAAAAACCTGTGGTTTCCGTGAGCGTATCAAAAGATTTGATTGAAAAATCTGTATCTGCATCCTCTTTGGCAAAACTTATTGGAAAAGAGCTGTATGGTGGAGGTGGAGGTAAAGATGACTTTGCTACAGCTGGAGCATCTAAAGACTTCTCTTTAGCTGACATTAGAAGTAAAATTAATGAATTAATAGCATCTGAAATAAAGAAGTTATAATGCAATTTCAAAAAATTGATAATTCGTATATAGTGTATGTAGAGAAAGGTGAAAAAGTGATGGAAACACTCACTCAATTTTGCGTTGATCGCAACATCAACTCTGGTCAACTTTCTGGCATAGGAGCAGTACAGAATACTGATATAGGAGCATATGATATGACATCAAAAGATTATATCCATAAGTTGTTCAACCCCATCCATGAACTGCTGTCATTTCAAGGAAATATAGCAATTAAAGATGGTAAACCTTTTATACATGCACATATCACCTTAGGGAATCATGATATGGAAGTTTCAGGAGGTCATTTATTTGAAACGGAAGTAGCAGTTGTTGGAGAATTTATATTACATAATTTTAATGAAAAAACACATAGAGCGCTTAATGAGGATATTGGATTAGCTACTTTGAGTCTCTGTAAAATTTGAAAGGACATAATAATGACTAATTTAAAGGCACCTACGCCTGTTGGACCATACTCAATGTTTAGATATTTAGGCGATAATTCTGATTCTGCTCTGAAAAAAGGACCGAAACAATATTGGGTTATGGCAGGATCAATTCCTATAGATCCTGAATCTGGAGAATTAAATAATGATACTATCGAAGATGAAGTAAACCAAGTTTTTAACAATATTGAAGCTGTGTTGGCAGATAATAATAAGACAATAGAAGATATAAGAAAGTTTACTGTATTTTTAACAGACTTGACTTATACGCCATTAGTAAATGCTGAAATTGAGAAAAGAATTAATGGAGAGTATCCAGCGCGTTCTACAATTCAGGTAGCAGGATTACCGATGGGAGCAAGAGTAGAAATTGAATGCTTAGGCTAATAAAAATATTCGTTTTTATCGCTATTATTTTTTCGCATCTTTTTTCTCAGCAAAAAGTAGATTTTCGTACAGAAGAAGAGCAATTAAAAGACCCTAAAATTGCTTTGAAACGTTCATTGATAATACCAGGTGCTGGACAACTTTATAACGATCAAAAAGTTAAAGGATACGCATTAATGGCTGGTGAAGTTTTAGCATTATGGAGTTTTAATGAGAATAGAAAAAAATATAATAACTATGATGATTCTTATGCAAATTCTCAAGAACATTATTTAAGAGAAAGAAATCGCTTTGCATGGATAGCAATTGGTTTATATTTTTATGGTGTCCTTGACGCAGTAGTAGAGGCACATCTTGATAACTTTGATGAGATTGTTGAAGAAAGCGATCCTTTAAACAATAATAAGGAAGAAAATGAGTAATAATAGAGAGCAATGGAGTTCAAAAGCAAGTTTCATTTTAGCTGCTGCTGGTTCAGCGGTAGGGCTAGGAAATATCTGGAAATTTCCATATATCGCAGGTGAAAATGGTGGAGCAGCTTTTCTATTTATTTATCTTATCTGTATTATATTGGTTGGTCTGCCAATATTAAATATTGAAATACTTCTAGGAAGAGCAACACAAAAAAATCCAGTAGGAGCATTTAAGACGTTAACGGATAAACCTTTTTGGAAATATGTAGGAGCATTAGGTGTATTTGCTAGTTTTACAATTCTATCTTTTTACAGCATTGTTGGTGGTTGGTCAGTCGCTTATACTCTTGAAGCATTAAAAGGGACCTTCTCTTCTTTTGGAACTCCTCAGATTGCTGCAGATTTCTTTAATTTAAAGAATAGCAATCCTATGTGGGTTATTGGTTATCATACTGCTTTCTTTCTACTGATTGTTGGTATTATTTTATCTGGAGTTAGACAAGGACTGGAAAAAGCAAGCAAGTTTTTAATGCCACTTTTATTTGGAATTTTAATGATTTTAGTAGTACAAGGATTAATGTTGCCTGGTGCAGACCGCGGAATATCATTTCTTTTTAATCCAGACTGGTCAAAGATTAATCCACAAACTTTTCTGCTTGCATTAGGACATGCTTTCTTCACATTAAGTTTAGGTATGGGCGCAATGATGACTTATGGTAGTTACTTGTCTGAAAAGGATGACGTAGTGAATGCTTCCTATATGGTTGCTTTTCTTGATACTGTAATTGCTATATTAGCAGGAGTTGCTATATTTACAGTAGTATTCTCATCCGGATATGACCCTACTGCGGGTCCTGGTCTAGTTTTTCATGTATTGCCACCATTGCTTGCGCAGTTATCAGGAGGGTATATTTTTGCATTGTTATTTTTCCTACTACTTACAATAGCCGCAGTTACATCTGCAATCTCAATTTTAGAGGTTAGTGTTGCTTATTTAGTAGATGAGTTAAATTATTCTAGAAAAAAAGCAACTTTAACAATGGGAATATTAGTTTATTGTGCTGCAATTCCATGTGCATTATCTTTTAATGTATGGTCAGATGTGACATTACTAGGCACAGGTCTTACTTTCTTTGATATGGCAGACTTTCTTGCTTCTAATGTATTATTGCCACTTGGTGGATTCTTCCTTGCTATTTTTGCAGGATATGTATGGGGCATAGATGAAGTGGTTAGGAATTTATTAATAGGAGATTCTGGATCAGTATATTTTGGAAACTCAATATTAAGAAAATCTCTCTCCTTTAAAAGCATCTTTGGTTTTTTAATTAGATACTTAAGCCCGATACTTATTTTTCTTGTATTCTTATATCAATTTGGATGGATTTAAACTAAATGCTTAAGAGATTTTTTCCGTCTGAATCTTCTCGATATAAGCATATTCAGAATCTTTTTAAAAGAATTAATACGGATATAATCGATCGATTAGAAATATTTTTTCCGATGTGGATCATGTTCGCTTTCCAACACTACCTAATTAAATCTTATGATATAGTGATTTTCAGAGGAATGGATATCGATCTCAATAGATATTATTTATTTTCAATGATTACTGAAGACTGGATTGGTGTGGTAAATATCTTACTCCATTCTCTGCTATTTTTATGGCTGATGAATAGGTTTGAGTCTTTTGGACCATTCCGTAGCGTAAAAATAGATTGTCAGACAAACTTTCTATTATTTTTAACCATTTACTCTTTTATTGATGTGCTTATCTTTGGAAAAATGATGATTGGGTTATTTTTACTATTTTTTGTTTTATATATGTTATACCGTTCGGACAGTACACGTAGTAAGATTGCCTCTATAGTACTTACTTCTATTGCTTTAATATTTTCTGTATACCAAGACGAACCAGTTTTATCTACTAGCGCAGTACTTTATCTACCATTTTTAATTGTGGCATTGGTATTCAAGTCAAAAGAATATCTTCATTATGCTCAAAAGTATTTACCATTGATTATATTCATCTTTTTATCAACAAAAGAGTTATGGTTTGGATTTATAGGATTAGGGTACTTTCTATTTTTCTATTCTTATTACTATTTTACGATGAATGAAAAATATAATTGGCTAAAATTTGACAGCCAGTAATAATCTGCTGGATTTTCGTATCTTTTTTATTAAATTGTCCAATGTTGACCTTAATAAAAACTTTTTATCCTAAGAGTTTTATCGCACCAATGATTCCAATCTTTACGCTTGGAGCTTTTTATGTCTAAAAATACTATTGAAAAAACATTAACATTTGACGATGTCCTTTTGGTGCCTCAGAAATCATCTGTATTACCTAAAGAAGTTGATTGTTCTACCTATCTTACAAAGAATATAAGATTAAATATACCTGTGATGAGTGCAGCTATGGATACTGTAACAGAATCTGATATGGCCATTGCTCTTGCAAGACAGGGAGGTATCGGTGTCATTCATAAAAATATGAGTATAGAGGAGCAAGCTCTAATGGTTGATAAGGTGAAACGTTATGAAAGTGGGATGATTAAGAATCCTATTACTTTAGATGAGAATAAACCAGTTAGAGAGGCAAAGAGATTAATGGATCAGTATTCAATTGGCGGTTTGCCAGTATTGGCAAAAGGAAAATTAGTAGGTATTATTACTAAAAGAGATATCAGATTTGAATCAGATTCGAATGTATTAGTAAAAGATAGAATGACAGTAAAAAATTTAGTGACTGTTAAGTCAGACACTACCAACGAAGAAGCCAAAAAGATATTACAGAAACATAGAATAGAAAGATTATTAGTTGTAGATAATAAAGATAATCTAGCAGGGTTGATTACAGTAAAAGATTTAACTAAGAAAGAAGAATTTCCTAATTCTTCAAAAGATAAAAATGGAAGATTGAGAGTGGCAGCAGCAGTCAGTGTCAAAGATGATTGGTCTGATAGAATTAGCGCTCTTTCTTCTGTTGGTGTTGATGTCGTCGTAGTGGATACTGCGCATGGTCACTCACAGTATGTTTTAGATCTAGTAAAAAAGATTAAAAAAGCATTTCCTAAGCTAGATTTAATAGCTGGTAATGTTGCTACAGCCGAAGCGACCGAAGATTTAATTAAAGCAGGAGCTGATTGTATTAAAGTTGGTATAGGTGCAGGATCTAGTTGTACGACAAGAATTGTTGCTGGGGTGGGAGTACCTCAACTTTCCGCAGTGATTGATTGTGCTGAGGTTGGTTTAAAGCATAATATTCCAATTATTGCTGATGGTGGAATACGTTATAGCGGCGATGTTGCAAAATCATTAGCTGCTGGGGCCAGCGTTGTAATGTTAGGCGGTATGTTAGCAGGTATGGATGAGAGCCCTGGAGAAACTATTGTTTATGAAGGAAGAAGATATAAGTCATATAGAGGTATGGGTTCCTTAGCTGCCATGAAAGAAGGTGGCGGTGAAAGATATTTCCAACAAGAAAGAGATGAATTGAAACTAGTTCCTGAAGGTATTGAAGGTATGGTGCCTTTTAGAGGTCCTGTAAATAATACAGTTTTTCAATTAATTGGTGGATTAAAATCATCGATGGGATATTGCGGAGCTAAAAACTTATCTTTATTCTAT
>JAAZXT010000042.1 GCA_014240005.1 Fidelibacterota bacterium
ATAGAAATGCAAAACTTCTGTTGAATGAATGGATGTTAAACTTAGAAAAACGAAAAGATTATATTCCAAAACTACTTAGTGAACTTCAAGATATTTTAACCTTATCAAAGCCACCTCGACTCATTGAAGCCTTTGATATCTCTCATTTGGGTGGAACAGATACTGTGGCATCTATGGTTGTTTTTAAGGATGGTAAGCCTTACAAGAGTGGGTATAGAAAGTATAATATTAACGTCGATAAAATCGATGATTTTGAATCGATGCGAGAAGTCGTATTTCGTCGATATAGAAGACAGCTTGATGAAGGGAATCCATTGCCTGATTTAATCTTGATTGATGGAGGAAAGGGTCAGCTTTCATCTGCGAAGTTATCATTAGATAAATTGAAGTTAGATCTTCCAGTTGTAGCCTTAGCAAAAAGACTAGAGGAGTTATTTATTCCTGGAGAGTCAGAATCACTAAGAATCGCAAAAAGTTCTCCAGCATTAAATTTGTTAAAACAATTACGAGATGAAGCTCATCGATTTGCTATTACATTTCAGAGAAGTAAAAGAATAAAGAGAATGTTATCTAAATAAGATCATTTTCTTTCATCCAATCGTCTGAAAGAAACTTTCTCATATAATTTCGAATACTATCAGGCAGTATTATAAGACAATTTTGCCCTTTTTTGAGCGATTTTGCTGCTTTTAAGGCCGCAAAGGTAGCAGAGCCACATGAACCCCCAATTAATAGGCCTTCTTCCTTTATAAGAGCTTTAGCGGTAGCGAATGCTTCTTTGTCATTAACTTTGACAAATTCATCAACAATACTTTGATCAAATACTTTAGGGATAAAGTCATATCCAATGCCTTCAACATGGTATGGAGATCCCTTATATTCATCTTCGCCGCCTAAGATAGATCCATAAGGGTCAGCACCCACAATTTTAATATTCGGTATTTGTTCTTTAAGGCGTTTTCCTATACCACTAATAGTACCACCAGTACCTACACCCATGACAACCATATCTAAATCAGTGCCAAAATCATCTAAGATCTCTTGTGATGTGTCATTGTAATGTACTTCTGGGTTACATATGTTTTCCCATTGATCAAGAATATGGCTATCCGGAATTTCTTTATTTAATTTTTTTGCTATACTAAAATTACTATCTTCTTCTTCATAGGCAGCTTCAGTTCTAGTACGTACAACTTTTGCCCCTAAGGCTTTAATCGTTATTTCTTTTTCCATACTCATCTTTTTTGGCATACAGATGATGAGTTTATATCCTCGTACAGCAGCTGCTAATGCAAGTCCAATACCTGTATTACCTGAAGTCGGTTCAATAAGGGTATCACCGGGTTTAATTCTACCTGATTTTTCAGCACAGTCAATCATACAAAATGCTGTTCTATCTTTTACAGAACCACCAGGATTAAACATTTCCAGTTTTACATAAAGATTACAATCTAATTCAGATCCAATAGAATTAAGCTTGATGATAGGAGTAGAGCCAATAGTTTCAAGAATATTGTTGTAAATCATGCTTTAATATTAAAAAAAAAGGGGCGAAAAGCCCCTTCTTTTTTTTAAAGAAAACAAATTACTTTACAGTAATTTTTTTCCCAATAGACGATTTGGTCTTTGGAAGAAGGATATTTAACACTCCATTATCAATCTTCGCAGAGATTTTATCTGATTGAACATTGTTTGGAATGTTAAATGATCGTTCCATTTTCCCGTATTCGTAAGAATTATACTTATCAGACTTTCTTTGTCCTGAAACTTTTAAACGATTATTGTCAAAAGCTATGTCAATATCGTCTTTGGATATTCCAGGAACATCCATTGTCAAATAATATTCTTTATCGTTCTCGTTGTAATGAGATGTTGTATTCACATTTACTGATGAAAATCGTGGATCAATTGATAGATCAGTAAAAAATTGATCAATAATATTATCAAATGTATCTATTTCATTGTTAAATGGTTTCCATTTTATTAAACTCATTTCATTCTCCTTTGTAGTTAATATTTACGCTATTATAGCTGCAAAGAGAGTGCCAAGTTTATTTGTATGTTATTTTTGCAGATAAATTTTAGAAAAAATGACAAAATTCCATACTTCTGTAAAAAGTATGAAAAAGTGACAGAGAATATATGAATTTTAAAAATATTTTATCAAAAACGAACGTATCTGCTGACTGGATTGGTATTAGGTATGTGGAAGAGATACAAAACATACTCACAACCAAGAAATTATCTTTGGATAATGTCCAGAGAAATGTAACAAAGGGTGTAATGATTGACGTCCTTGTTGACGGACAGTTTTCATATTATGCCACACCATTCCTTGATGAGTCTCATATACTAGAATGCATAAAAATTGCATATAATAACGCAAAACTTGCTTCAAAATATTCAGTATTTAAATTTGATCAATCTACTGTTAGAAAAGGCTTTACTGGAGAGTATAATACCAAACTAAAAACTCCTTTAAGCGATTTGTCTGTGACAGATATTAAAGATATAGCATTATTAGGCTCAAAAACCTTAATGAGCCATGATAACATTGTACATGCAGCGACAACAATTGAATTAATTGAAAGAACAACCAATATTGTGAGTACTTCCGGAGCTGATATTCATCAGAAAATGGATATTGTATTAGTAGAATTATCCTCAACTGCTCAGAATAAGCATGACTCTCAGACAAGAACCAACCATGGAATGAGAGGGCATTGTTTCCAGGCAGGTGCTGAATTTTTAGATAATTATAACATAGAAGACGAAGCAAATCAAATTTCATTGCAAGCATTAGATTTATTGAATGCTGAGCAATGTCCTACAGAAGTTATGGACTTAGTTTTAGCTCCAGATCAAATGATGTTGCAGATTCATGAGAGCGTTGGTCATCCACTTGAGCTTGATCGGATTTTAGGAGATGAAAGAAATTTTGCAGGATCAAGCTTTGTTAATCTTGATGATTTTGGTTCATTGCAGTATGGGTCAGAATTAATGAATATTGTATTTGACCCAACCGTTGATAATCAATTGGCTACTTATAGCTTTGATGATGGTGGAATGCCTGCGGAAAAAGAACATCTAATTAAGGACGGTATTTTAGTAAGAGGTCTTGGAGGAATTGAGAGTCAAATTCGGTCAGGAGTTAAGGGTGTTTCCAATTTAAGGGCATCTTCATGGAATAGAATTCCAATTGATCGCATGGCTAATATCAATCTTGAGCCAGGAAAATCAACAAGAGATGAAATTATTGGTAGTGTTGAACGAGGCGTGTATATGGAAAGTAATCGTTCATGGTCTATCGACGACTACAGGAACAAGTTTCAATTTGGTTGTGAGTATGGACGTCTTATTGAGGATGGGGCATTAACTAAAGTAGTTAAGAATCCAAACTATAGAGGAATAACCAATCCTTTCTGGAGAAGTTTATCTATGGTGGGAGATTTAGATACCTTTGAAGTATTTGGTACGCCTAATTGTGGAAAAGGAGAGCCAAATCAAGTCGAGAGAGTTGGACACGCTTCTCCTTTATGTAAATTTGATAAAACCCAAGTATTTGGAGGTGTATAAGTGAAAAAAGAAATATATAACACTATATGCTCTCAAGTTTATAATACGCTTAAAGAAGGTGAAGATTTGACAATTTATATGGAGGGTGAAAACTCACAATATTTTAGATTTAACGACTCTAAGATTCGTCAAACTGGTATTATTGAAGATTATAATGTAACACTTTCTCTCTATCATGGAAAAAAATCACTTCAAGCTACAACAACAGTGTCATCTGATATCGATTATTCGGTTAAAAATTTAATATCTGAGATTGATGGATTGCGAGCCCCATTATCGTTGATACCAGAAAACAATTTTACAGCATTTCCTCAGAAGTTTGATTCTCTAGAAGTTTATAGAGAAGGAGATCTGCCTGATAGAGAAGGAATATTGGACGGTTTAATGGATATTATTGATAGCGACAATCTAACTGGAGTATGGACTTCAGGTAAGATTTTTAGAGCTTCATCTACCTCCAAGGGAACACACCATTGGTTCGAGAAAGATTCATTTATATTTGATTTTTCTCTTATTGATGCAAAAGAAAATATGGTAAAAATCTTATATCCCGGCTCAGATTGGAATAAAGATGATTTTATAGCAGCATTTGACGATGCATCTAAGCGACTTCAACTAATGGATAAGCCTAAATTAGAATTAAAACCTGGAAAATACAGAGTATGGTTTGAACCACACGCTGTTGCAGACTTTGTTGATATGTTAAACTGGAATGGCGTCAGTGAAGCTTCATTAAGAAACGGATCAAGCTGTTTGTTAAAAATGAGAAAAGATAATGTAAGATTATCAGAAAAATTCTCTCTTGATGAGTCGTTTGACAGAAAATCAACTGCTTCGTTTAATTCTCGATCTGAAGTATCAGGAAATGTTAGTCTTATTAAGCATGGAATCTTGGAAAATACGCTTATTAATTCAAAGACTGCACTTGAGTATGGATTGACTTCAAATTATGCCGAGGATGTCAATTCTTGGGGTATGGGAGAGTATTTAAGAGCTCCATTTATGCATGGAGGGGATATTAAGCTTGATGAGAGGCTCGAAAAGTTAGGAACGGGCATATTTATTTCAAATATTCACTATCTCAATTGGAGCGATAATCTCGGAGGTCGTATTACCGGTTTGACTAGATATGCATGTTATTGGGTTGAAGATGGTAAAATGATAGCTCCTATTAAAACAATGCGATTTGATGATTCTTTTTATAATTTTTTTGGTAATAATTTAGAAGGTGTTGGCGAAAATGTGTTATCTAGACCTGTAATTGAGACTTACGATGGTAGAAATCCAGGAGAAACTACCTGTCCAGGAATATTAGTTAATGATTTTGAATTAACTCTCTAAATATTTATATTGGCACGTTTAACTTTTTAAAAAAGTTTGGCGTCGTACCCAAGCGGTCTAAGGGATCGGTTTGCAAAACCGCTATTCGTCGGTTCGAATCCGACCGACGCCTCTTGAAATTATTTGTTGCCCGGGTGGTGAAATTGGTAGACACAAGGGACTTAAAATCCCTCGGAGATTAAACTCTGTGCCGGTTCGAGTCCGGCCCCGGGCACCACTACTTTATGAAAACTTCTATATGACACATTTTATTTTTTTTCACGGAATTGGTATCAGATCTCCGTTTTGGAACAGTATTGTTCCAATACTAGAAGAGAAATCTCTTAATTATTCCTTGGTTGATTTAGATTTTTCTTCTCTCGACAATGCATTTCAATCATCTAAAGATTCTGTTAAAGATATTATTAAAAAATATCCTGATAGAAATATTGTTATGGTTGGGCATAGTTTGGGTGGTTTATTTGCAACTTATGTAGCTCAATCTCTGGGCGATGATATACATAAATTAATCCTTATTGCCTCTGGGGTTGCTCCAAAACAAATTTCTGTAAAAGCTATTCAACAAAAACAAATTAATGTTCTATATAAGACGATTAAGAAGTTTGGAATGCAAATGATGTTTAAAGGTTATTTACCTTCTTGGTTAACTCAATCAATGTTTTTTACAAAGAATACTCCAAAAGAGGTTCAAAGGAAGGTCTGGAAAGATGCCGTAAGGGAAAAACAAAGTTTTTTAATGGAATATTTTAAATCAAAGAAAGTATGGAACAGTCACTTTAAAAGAGTGCATTTTAGCGGACCAGATAATGTTTTAATTGTCATTTGCGATAAAGATAAATTGGTTCCAAGACATGCATCTATGTATTTAAAAGATCATTTAAATGGATCGCATAAAGTGTATAAAGATTGTGGTCATAATGATATAATAACATCAGAAAAATTTAATAAAAAATTTATAGATGATATGGTTCTATTTTCTTCTATATGATAAGATACAACTATATATTAAACCATTACTTTAACATTAATTAACTCTTGAATTGGGATATTATAATTGGTAATATTAATTAAATGAGACCATTTCACTTAGCTTTTCCAGTTACTGATTTAGATATCACGAGATCTTTCTATGTAGATGTTTTGCAATGCAACGTTGGAAGATCTTCTGATAGATGGATTGACTTTGATATGTTTGGTCATCAAGTAGTCGCTCATCTAGTTGACAGCAATGATCATCCATCAACAAATAGCGTAGATGGAGATGAGGTACCTGCAAGTCATTTTGGTGTTATCTTAACGATAGATCAATGGAACCAATTGCGTGACCATCTAAGTAATTTTAATATTGAATTTATTATTAAGCCAAAAATTCGTTTTAAAGGCGAACCAGGGGAGCAAGCCACTATGTTTTTTCTTGATCCTTCAGGGAACGCACTTGAGTTTAAAGCTTTTAATGATGACAAACAGGTTTTTGCGACCTAAATTATGCCACTAATATGCAAATAGAACATTTTACCCCTGAGATTTTTGGAACTTTCTGGTTAAGAGGAATCCTCTTCGCCATTTTGTTTGTCTCATCATTATTTTTTATAGGAAAGAATAGTAGTAAAAAAACACAACTTTACCTTCTTTATGGGATGGGAATATATCAATTAGCATCTTCCATAGGGCTCGATTTGGGTCGTATTGTAAATGGTACTTTTCTTTTATCGTCTCATTTACCCCTTCAAATGTGTGGAATCACAACCTATCTTTCTGGTATTATAGTATTTTATCGAAAACAATTTATTTTTGAGTTTTTATATTTTTGGGGACTTGCAGGGTTTATACACTCTGTTTTAACTCCAGAGTTTACAACAGAGATAAATACTTTTACTATCATCAATTACTATGTTAGTCATTCGTTAATTTTTGTTGTACCAGTATGGTTAATGTTAATGATGGATATGAGACTAAGAATAGGTTCTTGGTGGACTAACTTTTTATACACCCAACCTTTGCTTATTTTTATAATGATTGTTAATTGGTCAGTAGGGGGAAATTATATGTATTTAGCAGAAGCGCCACTAGCTGAGAATCCATTAATATTTACAAGAGTATGGCCATGGTATATTTTGACATTTGAGTTCTTAGCGATTCTTCACTTCCTTGTATTCTACTATTTTGGAAAAAAAAGCTCTATCGATAAAGCATGACATTATTAGTCACTTATTTCTTTTTGGCACTATTTTTGTCATTTATTTGTTCTTTGCTTGAGGCTATACTCCTTTCAACACCTAATTCATATGCATCTATTCTTATGAGAGAGAATAAGAGGGCTGGATTAAGATTAGAGGAGTATAAAGAGAATATTAATCGACCGCTTGCCGCTATCCTTACATTAAATACATTTGCACATACAATGGGCGCTGCTGGTGTTGGTGCACAGACATTAAAAATATTCCCAGGAGAGAGTTCTGTTGCTATTGCATCCGGCTTATTGACATTATTAATCTTAGTATTTTCGGAGATCATTCCAAAAACCATTGGAAGTGTTTATTGGAGAAATTTTATTGGGAAAGCAACGCTAGTTATTCAGTTCCTAATTTTCCTTACATATCCATTCGTTCTATTAGCTGAATTTATATCAAATTTTGGATCAGGTGAAAAATCTGTGACAAGAGAAGAGGTTATTGCAATGGCGGAAATGGCAGAAGATGAGGGAGTTTTTGAAGAGCAAGAGACTGACCTAATTGAAAACACCTTACGTTTAAAGGATGTGAAAGTGAATGATGTTATGACTCCTAGAACGGTTATATTCGCTTTAAATAAAGATATGACGGTTGGACAAGTCCTTGATGAGTATACTATCCTAGATTTTACTAGAATTCCTATTTTTGATACCAATTTGGACAATATAGTAGGTATGGTGAATCGATACGATATTGTTAATCGTCAAGCAGATGACCAGTTTAGCACTAGAATGTCTGAAATATCAAAGAAGGTTCCATCAGTAAATGAAAATGATCCAATAGATGAAGTTTTAAGATTATTTATTCAAAATAGGTATCATTTAGCTTTAGTGCTTAATAATGACAATAATCTGACAGGTTTAATCACACTAGAAGATGCCATTGAAACATTGCTAGGTGAAGAGATTGTCGACGAACATGATTCAGTCGTAGATATGAGAGATTTGGCAAAATCACAGAATAATAATTAATTATTTGAGTTTTTGATTTCCTACACTAACTTCTTCACCGAAAGTATCACAAGAAATTATTATGAAGAAAAAAGAATTTAACGATAGAGATAAAATGATAGGCATTGGTCTTACATTTGGTATTATATTTGGCATACTTATAGACAATGTAGGCTTAGGTATCGCTTTAGGTGTTGCAATTGGTGCGGGTATGGGTTCTGTACAAAATAAGAGAAAAGAAAAAATTAAAGATTAATTATGGCTAAAAAACAAACATTTACTTCAAAGTTAGACAAAGGCGGAAAGAACTATAAGTTCGTGAAGCATATCAAGACAGTCACATCTGAAGACTCCGGGCATATAAAATTTATTGCTAATATGGTTCGTCTTGATGACAACGAAAATATTGATCAAGCTCTGAAGCGTATGGAAGAAGAAGCTTCTGTTACATTAGCATTCGGTGAGAGTGCCGAGGCTGAAGAAGTTGTAACCGAAGAAACACCTGCTGAAGAAGAAGTTCCAGCAGAAGAAACTCAAGAAGAAGCACCAGCTGAAGAAGAAGTCCCAGCAGAAGAATCTTCAGAGTCGGTACCTGAAGAAGATTCAGCTGAACAAGCTGATGAATCCTCCAAAGAATAATTAATTATTGGAGAGGTGGCC
>JAAZXT010000046.1 GCA_014240005.1 Fidelibacterota bacterium
CAAGATCTAAGAAGCATACTTTGACTGCATTGTCATTGTGATAGTCATCAGGTAGTCGAACAAACCCTTCTCCTGCAAATTTATAGAGTTGAATTTTTTGATCATTATTAATGATTTGGTTAAGAAAAGCCATAATTCAATCTACAACTTCTTTAATTCTTCTTCAACCAACCAAATACGATCTTGGCCCCATATGGATAAAATATTGTTATTGTTGTGAAACAATTTAAAGGTAGGAGCTCCCCAACAATTCACTTTATACATATCCAATCGATTCTTCTCAAACCCAGCTTCCCAATCGGTTGCATCTAAATGTTTGAATCCTTCATCAGCATCCAACCCCAAATCGGTTAATAGTTGTCGTAAGAATACCTTTGATCCCACCTGGGTTCCTGTTGCAAAAATTGCTTCCATACACTTGTATAAGTAATCAAATCCTTTATCATGGGAATTCACATATGGAAATAACGAATAAATTCTTCGTAAAGGATACCCAATTGGGGTTTTAACCTTTCCAAAGGGAATTTCTAATTTCTCAGCAACGCGTGCAGAATCCGAAAGGATATAAAATCCTTTCCTTCGTGATATGTCCATTTTACGCATCAACATTGGCATAATAGGCCTTACTATAACGGGAATTCCATAGGTTTTTCCTAACTCTTTGACGCGATTAAATGCCAAATAGGTATACGGACTATTTGCCGAGAAAAAGATTTCAAGTTTCACATCGGACAACTGGCGACTCGGAGCATCTTGTAATGCTGGATTGACACGCAATGATGCGCCTTTTTTTACTCCTAATGTTTCTAATCGTTCTAATAGAAAGTTAATGCGATCGATGCTCCAATAATTTTCCCCTCCGTAGTGGAAGATTGCGCCTAAATAATGGCCACATTCATCGCGTTTTTGGTTGCCTTTTTTTACAGTATCTTTAATGATGGTGTCAGACGAGGTATTTCCTGAAAATTGTCCTCTCCAGAATTCCAAACTTATACTAGGAAGCTGCTGGATTAATTCCTCTTGATTTAAGCTACATAAATGGCTCAAAAAACGATTTTTTTCCTCTGGAGAAGGAATACGTGTGTTGGAAAAGTCAATTCCGTAATATGGAGCGATTTTTTGCACATCACTAAACACATATTTCCGATACATTTCAGGTTCTGGAAGTGCATCATACCCTTCTTCTCCCACTAAATGAATTTCTAATTTAACAGCATACGAAGCTTGTATTTGATGGAGAAATTGTGCCGCCAAAGTTGAATACGGATCATTGGATTGAAAGAAAAACAACACTCTATGAGGTTCCACCCGTTGTTTTCTTCGTAATTCAAATTCTTTTCTTTTTTTATCTCGTAGACTAATATCGGCAAACCGAGTCATCAAAGAAGATCGGATTGCCCTAAGAATCGATTCAGAAGGAATAAATTTTACTAAATCTTCTAGTTTCATATATGTTAATCTAGTATTCCTCTTTTTGTTGAAAGATGTTTAAGACTTTGATTTAAACTTGTTCACATAAAATGCTTTTATCTCTGGTTTGAGCAACTTAGTCACTTCGTGAACATCTTTTACAATGATAATGTTATCAAAGTCAGCTTTATCAAGTAACTGTGCTTTTAATGGTTCTGATTTAATCCAGTCGAGAAAACCGTTCCACATATCACCAACTAAAATTATTGGTCTTGCTGAAATATGGTTTACTTGAATCAGTTGCCAGGTATATAATAATTCAAGAAGAGTACCAATGCCTCCAGGGGTGACAACAACAGCATGACTTATACGCATAAACTCATCTAAACGAGAAGAAAATCTTTTGTGATAAAATTTTATATCTAAATGTTCATTTGGAGTGTCTTCAAAAGGAAGGTCAATACGAATTCCAAATGATTTTGATTTTGATGAACTACCTTCTTTGACGCCTGCATTCGCAGCTTCCATCAAACCTGGTCCTCCGCCAGTAACTATATCAGCACCATTTTCTGCCAATTCTTTAGCTAATGTATATACTCCCTTATATTCTTTTGTGTCTGGCTTTATTCTTGCTGAACCGAATATGCTTACTCGATAAAACTCTGTGCCCATATCAGTGATTACTGTATCCAAATCAGCCACTATATTATTTAACTGTTGTATTTGTTTGGATAAAAACCTTCTCACTTTCTTTTCTTTGGTATTCAAATCATTCTCCTTATTAATGTTTATTTAATTTGCGGGTTCGAATTTACATAAAAAAAGGACTACTACAGTAGTCCTCTTTTTTCATCAAAGAAGTGGTCATGACAATATACGGTAATAAAAAGGACTTCAAATCATCAGATCTAAAGCCCTCTTTTTGACTAGTTTATAGAGATAGAACTCTCAATGTCGGGGTGGAGAGATTTGAACTCCCGACCCCCTGCTCCCAAAGCAGGTGCGCTAACCGGACTACGCTACACCCCGAAACTTATATGGGTGACTGATGGGACTCGAACCCACGACAGCCGGAATCACAATCCGGGGCTCTAACCAACTGAGCTACAGTCACCATTGGCTTAAATTAAATAAGCCTGCAAACTTATTATAGTTTACGTTTTTACACAAGTAGAGTTAAATTTTTACAAATAATCGAAAATGAGCACTTTAAACAAATATTTAATCAAACAGTCCTTTATTCCTTTCGTTCTTTCAGTTGGGGTTATTACCACAGTATTGTTTCTTCAATTCCTCATGAGAGCTATTGATCGCTTTCTAGGCAAAGGATTAGATATGTTTATTATCTTAGAATATCTTTATTTAAATCTTGCATGGATCATCGCATTATCCGTTCCAATGTCTCTATTAATCTCTAGCGTAATGACCTATGGTAGAATGTCACAAGAAAATGAAATTACTGCATTAAAATCTGCAGGTGTCAACTTATTCAGTATTATTAAACCAGCATTATGGTTTGGAAGTATAGTGGGATTCTTATTATGTCTGTTCAATAATTTTATCCTTCCTGATATGAATTATAATGCTCGATTACTAGCGAGGGATATTTATCAAAAAAAACCTGAGTTAACTATTGAGCCTGGATATTTTGTAGACATGATTCCGCAGTATACTATGATTGTTAAAGAATTGGATGGTAATGAGTTTAAAGATGTAAAAATATTTAGCAAAAATACACAATCAGAACAAACTACTATTTATGCTGAAAGAGGTTCTTTGGAATCTAAAGATGGTATTATTACAGTCAACTTACAAGACGGTGAAATCCATGAAATTGATTTAGAAAATTATGATCATTATCGTAAAATAAAATTTGGTACTCATCAGATTATCATTTCTATGAATGACTTATTATTGAATAGGACCAGTGAATCTAATCGCACTGATCGTGAAATGAGAGTGCCTGCAATGATTGAAAAGATTCAACAAAATAAAAAATCCATAGAACAAATAAAGAAACGTATTGAAACGGTTAAGAATGATATTGGTATAGAGTCAAATAGTCAGATGACTCTTGCTGATATTATAAATCAAATTGAAATACTTAAAAAAGATGCTTCTCCTAACATAGATGAAGACAGAGATTATAATAAAGAGACTCCTGTTAGTGAATATGAGAAAAAAGACAAAGTACAGTCCCTAAATAATAATACAAGGCAGTTCCAAAATGAATTTACTCTTATAGAAAATTATGAAAAGAATAATAATAAGTTTCTTGTTGAGATTCATAAAAAATTTACGCTTGCAGTCGCATGCATATTATTTACTCTTGTTGGAGCCCCATTAGGAATATTAGTTAGAAAAGGTGGTATTACGATAGCCTCAGCATTAAGTATTGCATTTTTTCTTATATATTATATTCTATTAATATGGGGAGAACAGTTAGCTGACAGAGCTCTTTTAAATCCTGCCATTGGATCATGGATGCCTAATATTATATTATTTATAGTAGGATTAATTATCTTATTTTTATCAGATAAAAGAAACTAGTTAGATCTAGGTTGATTGCTCTTTAAAAATACTTCTAGTTCAGTTTTTTTCGTTCTGGAGGTAGGTAATTTTTTGGTATCAGAATCAATTTCTACTTCTACTACGCCTTCAGGCATCACAAAAGGTTCATTTGGTATATTTAATGTTTTATGAGCTTCCTTCATAAACAATGCCCACGCAGGCAAAGCGACTACACTACCAGCCTGACCTTTGCCAAGACTAATAGGGTATTGATCTACCCCAAACCATGCCCCAGCAGTAATACTAGGAGTAAATCCAACAAACCATGCATCGCTCCAATTTTGTGTAGTACCTGTCTTTCCACCTGCTGCATGTCTAAATTTATATTTCCATCTTACGCTTCCACCGGTACCTTTATCCATAACTGTTTGTAATAAATTTGTGACCATATAAGCTGTTTCAGGGCTTAATACTTCTTTCTGAGTATTAGTAAATTCTTTAATAATTTGACCATATTTATCTTCAATTCGAGTAATTGCAATGGGAGAAGAATAAATTCCCTTATTAGCAAAAATTGCATATGAAGCTACGATCTCTATTGGTTTAACTTCGGATGTCCCCAACGCAATCGCATCTACTGCTCTAATAGGAGAATTAATCTGCATTCTTCTTGCTATATTTTTAACCTGTTGAGGTGGAACTAACTCTTGAACCATTCGTACAGAAATGAGGTTTAATGATCTTCGTAACCCTTCCCTTAATGTAGTTAACCCTCCAGTGCTATTGTCATAATTTTTAGGAGTCCATTTTTCTTTTTCTCCTTTAGCATTATTTCGATATAAGGCAACAGGTTGATTAAGCAGTTGTGTAGTCACTGGATAATTATTATCAATGGCAGCAGTATAAATATATGGCTTAAATACAGATCCTGGTTGTCGCAGTGCCTGAGTTGATCGATTATATTGATCTAAATAATCAGACCTTCCACCAATCATCGCTAAAATCTCTCCATTTTTACTATCTATGGCAATAAATGCACATTGTACTAGCAAATTTTCTCTTAATTCTTCATATAATTTCATCTGTCCATTTAACATCATCTTAACAGAATCTTCTGGGAAAATTGAGAGGTAACCTAATTTTGAAAATCTGTCATTATCTTCAAAAAGCTGAGCGTTAAATTCATCTTGATTTTTTCTTAACGTTTTCATCACAACGTCTTCCGCAATTTTTTGAAGTCGATAATCTAGAGTTGTATAAATCTTTAATCCGTCCTGATAAATATTAATACCTAATTCATCATCTTGTTTTTCTAAAATTCTTCTCACATGTTCAGCAAAATAAGGTGCTTTACCTCTTGGAATTTCATAAGAAATATTATCGGGGATAATGCTATTATGTTCTATATACTCTTGATGATTAATATAATCTTGATTATACATTACCTTTAAAACAATAGATCTTCGATCTATTGCTTTATTTAAATTTCTTAATGGAGAATAATTAGCAGGAGAAGGCAATAATCCTATTAACATTGCAGATTCTCCTATAGTTAACTCTGATGCTTTTTTATTAAAATATCTTTTTGCAGCCGATTCAGCACCATAGGTTCCATGACCAAAGTGAACTGTGTTCAAATACATTTCTAAAATTTCTTCTTTAGTATAAGTTCTTTCAATTTGAATCGCCGTAATCATTTCTTTTAACTTTCTTGTAACACTATCTTTAAATCCAACTTCTTTATAAAGATTTCTTGCTAATTGCTGAGAAAGAGTACTAAATCCTTGCCTAAAACTCATTGAAGAAACATTAACCAAGACAGCACGAAAAATACTTTGTAAGTCCACTCCCCAATGTTGATAAAATCTTTTGTCTTCCGATGCAATCGCTGCATACTTAAGATGTTCTGGCATATCCTCTATATCAATAAATACTCTTTTTTGAATATAGAACTCACCAATTACTTCGCCGTTTCTATCATATAAGGTAGATAGCATGGCAGGATCAAATGTTTCCAAACGTTCTAAAGAAGGTAAATCTCTGGATAGATATACAAGATAGACGATTACTACGATAGATAGGTAAGCAATGATTCTAACAGATGTTAGAAAGGATTTAATCATATTTTTTTGGAGAAACCATTAATTCTGGTTTAACGATCTCATCAAACTCTTGTTCCGAAAGATACTTTAATTTTTTTGCACTTTCTTTTAATGAAATATTTTCTTTTAAAGCTTTTTTTGCAATCTCTGCTGACTTTTCATATCCAATTACTGGATTTAATGCAGTTACTAACATTAATGACTTATCTAGATTTTCCTGAATCTTACTTTTATTAGCTTTCAGTCCATCTAGCGCATGTAACGTAAAAGATTCGGCAACTTCTGCTAACAAAGTAATAGATTCATGAATAGAGGATGCAATAATTGGTCTATAGGTATTTAACTCAAAATTTCCATTAGATCCAGCATAGTTAATTGTTAAATCATTGCCTAAAATTTGTGCGTATACCATATTTACTGCTTCACATTGTGTTGGATTAACTTTTCCTGGCATAATAGAGCTCCCTGGCTCATTAGAAGGAAGTTTTAGTTCTCCAATTCCTGACATAGGACCACTAGCTAACCACCTAATATCATTAGCAATTTTATTCAGAGAACCTGCACATATTTTAATCTGAGATGATAAATTAGATAAAGGATTTTGAGAAGAAAGTAATTCGAATTTATTCTTACAGATACTGAATTCCATATCAGTTTCCTCTGCAATAAAACTAGCCACTAATGTATCAAATCCTTCTAAGGTATTAATCCCAGTTCCTACAGCAGTTCCTCCAATTGGAAGCTGTGAACATTCTGTTGCTGCAATTCTAATTCTTTCAATATCATGACTAATCATTGAAGCATATCCAGAAAATTCTTGTCCTAATCTAATAGGAGTTGCATCTTGTAAATGTGTTCTTCCTACTTTTATAATTTTATCAAACTCCTTACTCTTTTTTTGCAATGACTTTTCTAAGAGCTCTAAGCTGGGTAATAAATTGTCTTCTACACTGAGTACGCATCCTACCAAAATAGCAGTGGGGAATGTGTCGTTAGTAGATTGAGACATATTTACGTGATCATTAGGATGAACAAATTTATACTCACCTAATTTACCGCCTAATATTTCATTCGCTCTATTAGCTACTACTTCATTAACATTCATATTAGTTTGCGTTCCACTTCCTGCTTGAAATACAGGTACAGGAAATTGATCAAGAAATCTTTCTGGACGATTAGTTATATCATCGCATGCTTCCATGATAGCATTAGCGAATTGTTCTGATAACCTCTTCTGAGCATGGTTAGTCATCGCTGCAGCTTTCTTAATAATTATATAAGGTAAAATAAGGCTAAACTCCATTGACCATCCAATTTCAAAATTTTCAACTGCTCTTTGAGTTTGTGCTCCATAATAAGCATTGATAGGCACTTTTACTTCTCCCAAACTGTCTTTTTCAGTTCTAAATTTTGTCACTCTACCTCCCAAGTATCTCCAGCATTAAGTAATTCATGTAATCCTTTTGATCTTTTATTTCCTTTCTGGGCTTCTTTCATTTGAGCGCCCATAAGAGCATCATAAGTTGGTCTTTCTTTACAGTATAGTACTCCAATCGTCTCTGGAAATTCTTCGCTTGCAGTAAAGTTAGCTAGCATATCTCCTATAAATTTATCTTGTTCATTATGAACTACAATATCCTCTATAGAATAATCTTTACCTATTTGCACTACTTTAGGGGTAGTCCCATCTAAATAAATACCTTTATCTTTATCTTTACCAAAAATCAGTGGCTGACCATGTTCTAATCGAAGCAATTGCTCTTCTTTGGTATCTCTATCAGTTAGATTAGAAAAGGCGCCATCATTAAAAATATTGCAATTTTGATAAATTTCAATAAATGAAGTTCCCTTATGACTGTTTGCTCTTTTAATCATAGCTTGTAAGTGCTTAAGCTCTCTATCAATTGTTTTTGCTACAAAAGAAGCTTCTGCCCCAATTGCTAACTTAGTAGGTTTAAATGGGTAATCTAACGACCCCATTGGAGTAGAATATGTTACTTTCCCTTGCTCTGAAGTTGGAGAATATTGGCCCTTAGTCAATCCATAAATTCGATTATTAAATAACATAACATTTATATCAAAATTTCTTCTTAATAGATGAATCATATGATTGCCTCCGATAGACAATCCATCTCCATCGCCTGTGACTAGCCATACAGATAAATCAGGATTAGCCATTTTTAATCCACTAGCAATTGTTGGGGCTCGTCCATGAATGGTATGAAATCCATAAGTATTCATATAATAAGGGAATCGACTAGAACACCCAATCCCTGATATAAAAACAGTATTTTCTTTATCTTCAGTAATTTCAGGAAATGTTTTTTGTGCTTGTGCTAATATAGCATAGTCTCCACACCCTGGGCACCAACGAATGGCTTGATCTGATTGGAAATCAGCTTTTTTTAATAATGGCTTATCGCTCATTGATGATTTCCTTTGCTTTTGCAACTATAGTAGAAGTGCCTAATGGTTTCCCTTGAACTTCATTCAATCCAATTGCATCTACTAAAAATTCTGCACGAATCATTTGACGAAATTGTCCGGTATTAATCTCAGGCATCAACACTTTCTTATAATTTGATAAAATATCTTTTAAATCGTTAGGAAGTGGACTAATCCATCTGATTGAAACATGTGCTACTTTTAAATTTTCTGCTAACAGGGATTCTGTCGCTGACCTACAAGCGCCATGGGTACTTCCCCAGCTCAAAATTAATAGATCACCTTTTTTCTTTCCAAACACTTCTGTAGGAGGTAATTCGTTTGCAATATTTGCTACTTTTTTTGCTCTAAGCTGAACCATTTTCTCATGATTGTCTGAATCGTAGTTGACATTACCAGTAACATCTTGTTTTTCTATTCCTCCAATACGGTGTTCTAAGCCTTTGGTCCCTGGAATTGCCCAACCTCTTGCTAATGTTTCTTTATTACGTTTATAAGGTAAATATTGATCATCAGTTAAATTTTCTTTCACAAACTCTGCATCAAAATCACCAAGATCATCAGGATTTGGAATAATCCATGGCTCTGATCCATTTACTAAGTATCCATCAGAAATCATCATTACTGGGGTCATATATTTCACTGCAATCTTACACGCTTCATATGCTGTATAATAACAATTTCCTGGTGTAGATGCTGCAATGACTGGCATTGGAGCTTCTCCATTTCTTCCATATACTGCTTGAAATAAGTCTGATTGTTCAGTTTTTGTAGGTAATCCAGTACTTGGACCACCTCTTTGTACATTAATAACAACTAGTGGCAATTCAGTCATTACTGCTAGACCTAAGAATTCTCCTTTTAAAGCAATGCCTGGCCCTGAAGATGCAGTAACACCTAAAGAACCTCCGTAAGAGGCACCAAGCGCTACTCCTATTCCCGCAATTTCATCTTCAGCCTGATAGGTTTTGACGCCAAATCTTTTCCAATTAGATAATGTATGCAATATGTTACTTGCAGGAGTAATAGGATACCCTGCAAAAGTAAGACTTAACTTACTTTTTTCTACTGCAGTTAGCAGTCCAAGACATGTAGCTAGTGTTCCATTAATATTTCTATATTTTCCTGCAGGTAATTTTGCTTTATTTACTACATATTTTGTAGTAAATATTTCAGCAGTATCCCCATAATTATACCCGGCATGCAATGCTTTTACATTAGCATCGATAATATCAGGTTTAGATTTAAATTTTTTATTTAACCAGTCAATTGTAGGCTCTAAAGGTCTATCGTATATCCAAAATAAAACGCCCAAAGCACATAAATTCTTTGTTCTATCAACTAATTTAGGAGATAAATCAATCCCTTCGCAGGCAAGGGTTACTAATTTGCTCATCTCTATGAAGTGAGCAGAATAATAATCTTCTAATGATCCATCTTCTGTTGGGTCGCTTTCATACCCTGCGAGCTTTAAATTTTTAGCGGTAAATGCATTCTTATTAATAATTAATGTTCCACCTGGAATCAAGTCTTTTAAATGTACTTTTAAAGCTGCAGGGTTCATTGCAACGAGTACATCCGGTTTTTCTCCTGGTGTATGAATTTCTTGAGAACTAAAGTGAATTTGAAAGGAGCTCACTCCAGCTAAAGAGCCAGCAGGTGCACGAATCTCAGCAGGGAAATCTGGCAAAGTACTTAGATCATTCCCCATGATTGCAGAAGTTTGAGTAAATCTTCCTCCACTTAATTGCATTCCATCTCCGGAGTCTCCCGCAAATCGAATTATTACATTATCTACTGTTTCTAATTTAGCTTTTTTGCTCATTTCTGCCTTCAAATGAATATCAATTTACATTACGGAAATAAAGTAAGCAATGAGTATAGAAATTAAAAATATCTCTATGAAAAAAGGGCGTTTTTACTGCTATATTTTTTATATTATAAATCCATTTTTTAATGGGTCTTCCGGGTTAATCCAAAATGTATTTTTCCCAGTTATGTAAGCATTGCCGCTCACTTCAGGTATCACAGCATCATAATTCCCGAAAGTTGTTGTTTCGACCACTTTTACCGAGAATGTTGAACCAATAATACTTTCAATTATAATAGATTCTCCAAGCTTAATCTCGTCTTTGGCATGGAGAATGGCTGCCCTGGCACTGACACCAGTTCCTGTAGGACTTCGATCCACTTCTCCTTCCGCAAAAATACAGACATTTCGACTGTGATGATTTGGATTTTTTGACACTCCAGTAAAAATTGTTCCATAAAGAAAATTCATATCAGGCTCTAAAGGATGAATCATCTTAACCGAATCCATGACCGCATGTTTTATTTTTATTCCAGTCTCAACCAACTGATTTTGGTACTCCGATGTGCAATCCAAACCAAGTTGTGCAACATCCACAAATGCATAAAATGCACCACCGAAAGCAAGATCATAATTAATTTTTCCGATTCCTGGAACATCAATTTCTGTATCAAGCGATTGAACAAAAGACGGGACATTCTCAAATCGTACTCCAGTTACCTGTCCATTTTTAACTTTTGCGTAAGATTTAATGAATCCAGATGGCACGTCCATTTTGACTTCTGTTTCTGGTTCATTCATGGGAATTAATCCTGTTTCCACAAAAACTTTTGTCAGTGCAATAACGGCATGACCACAACCTGTGGAATATCCTTCATTATGAATAAAGATTACACCAAAATCTGCACCGGGTGTGTCTGACTCAACAACGATAGCACCATACATATCCCTATGCCCTCGTGGTTCCCAGATAAGTGCTTTTCGTAATTCATCATGAAGGTGATGTGCATTGGTTCTTTTTTCCAGAAGTGTTTTACCTTTCAATGCTGGGTACCCAGATAAAATAATTCGGAGTGGTTCTCCTTCCGTATGCGAATCAATAGTTTGAATCTCTATCCATCCATCAGGTGGATTCCAATCCTTAAGTTTATTAATTGCTATCATGGTTTATTTTTTCCATAATCAGGTTTGCCAACGCTAAATCTTGAATAGCATTTCCCACAGATTTAAATAATGTAATCTCATCATCTGTCTCTCTTCCAGGGATTTCTCCCAAAACAACTTGTCCCAATTCACCATGAATCAAATTAAAAGACCATTTCTCTTCTTCTGCTGGAATAATAAGATCACCAGCTTCTATCTTGCATGTTTCTCTATTGTCCACGATTACTTTTGAATTAATAACTGTTTCAATGCCAATTTCTTGCATATGAGGCTTAAAAGAACCAATGGCATTAATATGAACTCCCGGATTAAGATCTTGATGGTGAAATAAGGGTTTTTCTGATGGTGTAGCTGTACAGATGACATCTACTTCTTTTAATAAATCTTTTTCTCCAATATTGGCTTTGATACCAAATTTATCATAAATGAAATTGCAAAATGATTCAGCTGATTCCTTAGTGCGACTGAAGACCAAAATCTTTTCCAGATTTTTTACAACCGAAAGGGCTTCCACCTGTGATTTCGCTTGGATGCCTGTACCAAAAATTGCACCGACTTTTGCGTCTTTTTTTGCCAATATATCAGTTGCCAAACCGGATGCTGCACCAGTCCGGATGGCAGTAATGGACTCTCCATCCAAAGTTGCCACCATATTCCCTTTAGAGGCATCAAAAACTTGAACCGATGAATGAATTAATGGTAATCCTTTTTGAGGATTCGAATAATTGACCGATACTACTTTTACTATATAATATGGATTATTCAACGAATAAGCCGGCATCACCAACGATGTAGCACTGTTACCTGGAATATCTGTACTCAATCGTTTCGGGATTATTGCTTCTTTGTTGTTTAATTGAACGAAAGCAGTTTTCATTGCTACAATGGCTTCGTTCATGGTAACCAATTTATTGATTTGTTCCTTATTAAGAATAACCATAATACTTTAATTTCATTTAATTCGCCGTTTAGGTTGTGAGCCTGATTGAGTTTTGGGTACAGATTCTGGAAGCAAGTTCGCATCTGATAGCGCTGATCATCATTCTGCAGGAATCTTTTCAATTGCAGTAATTGTGAATTTTGTATCTTTGCCCTGAATTTCAAGCGTAAAATTTTCATTAATCTTTTTGCCAATTATTGCTTGAGCAAAAGGTGATTTGTAGGTTACAGCCAAGGGATAAAGATCTAACTCAGATTCGATAGGACCTAACATGTAATAGTCTTCAGCCTTATCTTTGCCTTCTTCATGAATTGTAACTTTATTGCCAAATCCTACATCGTCGGTTTGAATGTCGCTATTTCCGATCATCTTGAATGGCGCATGGGACTGCAGAAATTGTATTTTATATACTATTAAACTCTGATGCTCCCTAGCAGCGTGGTATTCCGCATTTTCCTTAAGATCCCCTTGATCAGCTGCCTCTCTAATCCTTAATGAGGTCTCTCTTTTCTCTTTATTAAGAGATTTCATTTTTTCTACTAATATGCGGTGTGTGTCGCGTAAAATTAAGGTTGCCATATTTCAAATTCCCATTATTTAGTTAAATCAACATCAACTTATAATAAGATTAGTATTGGAACAAATATTTTCTAAAATTATAGGACATAACACCTGTATGAGTTAAATTTTTTTCCTGTTATGAAAGATATAAAAAACAGTATAATTGAGATACTAAAAGAATGTTATGATCCGGAGCTTCCAATCGATCTGTGGAACCTTGGACTTATCTATGACTTGAACATCTACGAACAACCTAAAGAAAAATTTGGGGTAGATATTACTATGTCATTAACGACACCAGGATGCTCCATGGGTCAGTATATGATAGAAGATATCAAAAATAAGATTACCGAATTGAAATATATGGATACTATTAATGTAGAGATTACATTTGATCCTCCTTGGATCCCGGAAATGATGACTGAGGAAGGGAAACAAAAACTTGGATTTTAATATGAAAAATCAATCAATAGAACAACCCATTACTATATCAGAAAAAGCTGCTGCACGACTGAAGAATATCATGCAAAGCGAAGAGCCATCAAAAAAAGGTATTCGCGTTGCTATTGATACAGGTGGATGCTCAGGAATGTCATACAATATCACCTTCGATGGTGAAAAAAAAGAATTTGATAAAGTGTATGAAAGCCACGGAATTCAAATATTTTGTGATGTGAAAAGCTGGATTTATGTTAGAGGATGTGAAATTGATTTTTCTAATGATCTATTAAATGGAGGATTTAAAGTTAATAATCCCAATGCCCAGCGAACATGTGGTTGCGGTATTAGCTTTTCAGCATAATGATTGATAAAAATCAACAAATTATTGATTCAACTCTGAATCAAGAGTATAAATATGGTTTTACGACCGATATTGAACAAACTACATTTGAGCCTGGGTTAAATGAAGACGTTATTACAAAGCTTTCTCAATTAAAAAAAGAGCCTCAATGGTTGCTAGATTGGCGACTAAAAGCATATGAAAGCTGGAAAAAAATGGAAGAGCCTACGTGGGCTCAAGTAGACTATACTCCTGTAGACTATCAAGCATTGAGTTATTATTCAGCTCCTAAGCATAAAAAAAATGATAGCCTAGATGATATTGACCCTGATATTATTGAAACATATAATAAATTAGGTATTTCATTAAATGAGCAAAAACGACTTGAAGGCGTTGCAGTAGATGCTGTATTTGACAGTGTATCAGTGGCAACTACCTTCAAAAAAGAACTTGCAAAGCATGGGGTTATTTTCTGTTCTTTCTCTGAGGCAGTTATTAATCATCCAGAATTAGTCAAAAAATATTTAGGATCAGTAATACCGCGTACAGATAATTATTTTGCTGCCTTAAACTCAGCAGTGTTTAGTGATGGATCTTTTGTGTATATCCCTAAAAATGTTCGTTGCCCTATGGAACTGTCCACATATTTTAGAATTAACGCAGCAAATACCGGTCAATTTGAAAGAACACTGATTATAGCTGATGAAGGTAGCCATGTAAGCTATTTAGAGGGATGTACTGCTCCTATGCGCGATGAGAACCAATTACATGCAGCATGCGTAGAATTAGTAGCGCATAAAGATGCAACAATTAAATATTCTACTATTCAAAACTGGTATGCCGGAGATAAAGACGGGAAAGGTGGAATTTATAATTTTGTTACTAAAAGAGGAAAATGCATTGGAGATCGATCTAAAATCTCTTGGACTCAAGTGGAAACTGGATCTGCGATTACATGGAAATACCCTAGCGTAGTCATGCAAGGCGATAACAGTATTGGAGAATTCTATTCAGTTGCCGTTACAAAAAATAAACAGCAAGCCGATACGGGAACAAAAATGATTCATATCGGGAAAAATACTAAAAGTACGATCATATCTAAGGGAATTTCAGCGGGAGAAGGACAAAATACGTATAGAGGTGGAGTAAAAATTCTAAAGAATGCAGATAATGCACGAAATTTTTCACAGTGTGATTCTATTTTAATTGGTGATAAATGTGGAGCGCATACTTTTCCATATATCGATGTTAAAAATCCAACTGCAAAAATGGAACATGAAGCTACTACATCAAGTATAGGGGAAGACCAATTATTCTACTGTAATCAGCGAGGAATCAACCTTGATGATGCAGTATCTATGATTGTAAATGGATTTTGCAAAGAAGTCTTTGCTGAATTACCAATGGAATTTGCTGTAGAAGCAAAACAATTAATTGAAGTAACATTAGAAAATAGCGTAGGATAAATAAATGATTACAATTAAAAATTTAAAAGCATCTATTGAAGATAAAGACATTCTAAAAGGAATAAATTTAGAAATTCCTAAGGGCGAAGTTCATGTCATTATGGGTCGTAATGGATCCGGTAAAAGTACATTAGCTAATGTTATTGCAGGAAACGAAAAGTATGAAGTTGATGGCGGATCAATTACAATGAATGGAAACGATATGACGGAAATGAGTATCGAAAATAGAGCACTTCAAGGATTATTTTTATGTTTCCAATACCCTGTAGCTATACCAGGTGTAAGCATGGCATACTTTTTAAGAGCAGCATTAAATGCAAAGAATAAACATGATGGAAAAGAAGAAATGGATGCTGTTGAATTTCTAACAACCGCTAAAAAAGTATTATCAAATCTTGGCTTAGATGATTCGTTTCTAAAACGATCTATTAATGATGGATTTTCGGGTGGAGAAAAGAAAAAGAGTGAAATCTTACAATTATTAATGCTCAATCCACAATTAGCAGTTTTAGATGAAACAGATTCTGGATTAGATGTCGATGCACTACGCACCGTGGCAAAAGGGGTAAATGAATTCAAAAATGATAACAATACTGTCTTGATTATTACTCACTATCAAAGACTTTTAGAATATATTAAACCAGATGTAATCCATATCATGATCGATGGTAAAATTGTCAAATCAGGAGATATGACACTAGTACATGAAGTAGAAAAAAATGGTTACTCATGGCTTGTAAAGTAAAATATGTTAAAAAAAATACAGAAACACAGTCGTAGTAGATTTGAAGAACTAGGCTACCCATCAAAAAAACTTGAAAATTGGAAATTTTCTTCAAGTAAACATTTAAAAAAATACAGTTCTAATAATTCTAATAATAAAGATATCTCAGTAGAGCAATACAGCGATGAATATACTTTATGCTTTATCAATGGAGAAATCTCTCTAGAATCTTTAAATAAATTTATATATAAAGATGATATGATAATATTAGATATCGATGAATTAAAGGATGAAAGCATATGTTCTACTTCATCTAATTTTGATAAAGAAGCCTTCTTTCATCTTGGACTATCTACTATTAAGTCTGGAAAATATTTTGAATTTAAAGAAGGGTGTAAATTTGACACTCCAATTCAAATTTTAAATGTTTATAACAAGAATACTGAAGAGCTTAGAATCTCATCATTTAATATCTTTAAACTCAATCAGGGTAATAATATTTCAATAATCGAACAGGATATTAATGAAGGATCTGGTAGCTTCAATCTAAGCCTTAACAAGTTTATATGCGCCGATAATACCATTCTAAATCACTCTATGATGTACGATGATAGTACAGAGAGTAATTATTTAGGGTATAATTATTACGAATTAGAAAGAAATGTATTATTAAATATTGACAGCATGAATATCAACTCAACCTTTAACAAAAATTTTATAGAAATAGACTTAAATAGAGAAGGATCAGAAGTTAAAATCAATATTTTAAATCTTGCAAGAAATGAACAGCATTTAGATAATAATATACTAGTTAACCACAATGCCGAACATTGTATTAGCGTTCAAAATGTACGAAATATTTTAAATGATCAAGCAACTTGCGTGTTTAATGGAAAAGTCGTCGTAGCAGATGGAGCACAAAAAACTGACTCTAATCAATCAAATAAAAATTTGTTACTATCACAAAATGCCACTGCACATTCTAATCCTCAACTAGAAATTTATGCAGATGATGTTGCATGTGGTCATGGATCTACTACTGGAGCACTAGATCAAGATAGTATATTTTATCTAAGGGCAAGAGGGATTAAAGAAACAGATGCTAATAATATATTAGTTAAAGCATTTGCAAAAGAAATTTTACAAGAATTTATAAACGATAACATACGCAATTTATCTGAAAATAATCTAGACCACTGGATCAATGGGCAATATAACTGAAAAATTGTCTCATATTAGAGACGGATTTGCAACTCTTGACGGTCAAGATCGATTGCTATACTTAATTGATCTAGGGAAAAAAATTGACCTCATTGATGAAACAGATAAAATAGAATCCAATAAAGTGCATGCATGTACATCTCAAACATGGATTAGCATTGTAAATGAAGATAATATTACGCTCACTGTTGATTCTGAAAGTGCAATAGTTAAAGGACTACTGAGAGTGTTACAAATTGGTTTTAATAATGAAGAAAAAAAGAATGTTATTGATTTTATTAATGATTTTGATGAACCTATAAAGATTTTTGAATGGCTTAACATAGGACCAACGATTTCCAGTCAAAGACAAAATGGATTTATTGGAGCTCTGCTGTTTATTAAGAAAGAATTAACAAATGAATAAAGAATTCACAATTCAAGATGATGTCTATGTCTTCAGTGTACCTGATGGACAAAAGACCCTTCTAACTAAAGGAATGACTGGTATCATCTCTCAATCTTTGGGAGATAATTTTACTATTATTGTTGAAGGAAATATGTATCAAGTCAAAGGAATTGATGGTGAAGCTATCGGAGAAGAAAAACGATCAATAGATTCTAATAACTTTGCTAATGAAGAAGAGATTTGGAATGTATTACATACATGCTATGACCCTGAAATTCCTGTAAATATTGTTGATCTAGGTCTTGTATACAATACAGAAATTAAAGAAGAAGAAGATGGGGTAAATATTAGCATACAAATGACCTTAACTGCTCCTGGATGTGGTATGGGCCCTGTTATTGCTGATGAAGTTAAAGAAAAATTATCAGCATTAAGTGGTGCCAAACATGTAGATGTTGAATTAGTATGGGAACCACAATGGAATCAAGATATGATGTCTGATGCGGCAAAACTACAACTTGGATTGTATTAAATATGGATATTCAAAAAATAAGAGAACAGTTTCCTATTCTTCGCGAAAAAAATCGTGACAAAGATCTTATTTATCTTGATAGTGCTGCAACATCATTACGACCCGTATCTGTAATTGGTTCAGAAATACTATTCTATCAAGAATATGGTGCTAGTATTCATAGGAGTGTTTATGAATTAGGCGAGAAAGCAACCAATGCCTATGAAAATACAAGAAAGAAAGTGGCTAAATTTATTGGATCAGATAGCTCGGAATCTATTGTGTTTACAAAAAGTGCTACCGAATCAATTAATCTTGTGGCAGATGCCTGGGGTTTTAAAAATTTAAAAAAGGGGGATATCGTGCTTCTTACAGATATGGAGCATCACTCCAATATTGTCCCTTGGCAAATAATTTGTGATAAAACAGGTGCTAAAGTTCAATATATCAAGTCAACCAAGGATGGCACTCTTGATTTGCAAGAATTAGATGATGCATTAAATGAGAAAGTAAAAATTGTGAGCTTTACTCACGTATCTAATGTGTTTGGAACCATTAATCCAGCAAAAACTATTATCGATAAAGCACATAAAAATGGTTCATTAGTATTATTAGATGGATGCCAAAGTGCCCCTCATCTTAAGATAGATGTTAAAGAATTAGATTGTGATTTTTTTGTGTTTTCAGCTCATAAAATGTTAGGTCCAACAGGAGTAGGGGTTCTTTATGGTAAGACAGAAATTCTTGAAGATATGGATCCTTACCAGACTGGTGGTGGAATGATTAGAGATGTTACTATGGAAAAATCTAGTTGGAGTTGTCTGCCACATAAATTTGAAGCTGGTTCTCCTCCATCTGCACAAGTATATGGAATGGGAGCAGCAATTGATTTTTTAAACTTATACCCATCAGAATATGAAAATGTTTTCCAATATGCATTAGAAAAAATGTACAAAGTTGATGGAATCACAATTTATGGTAATGCCCCAGAAAGAACGTCAACCATTAGTTTCAATATTGATAATATTGCTTCATTAGATATCGCACAATTACTTGACTATGAAGGCATTACTGTTAGATCGGGTCATCACTGCTGTCAACCTCTCATGAAATCTTTAAATATTTTATCTTGTGCAAGAATTAGTTTTTATGTTTATAACACTACCGAAGAAGTCGATATCTTTATTGAGAAATTAAACGAAACGATTAAGAAACTAAGCTAATGGAAACTATCCTTTTAGATGATTTTTTGTCCGATGGCATGATTAAAGAAAAAAAATTTCGTGCTCAAATAAAAACAATAGATTGGGAGTCATTTAGAAATAAAAAAGTTATGATTAAAGGGTGTGCCAGTGTACCAGTTCCTACATGGGCCTATCTAATTATTGCATCACACTTATCGAACTATGCCAAAAATATTTATTTTGGTGAGCCGTGTGCAGCAATTCAAATTTATAATAGAAAATAAAAACTTAAATTTTAGAGCTATCTGGCTTCCATAGATCTTACTTTTTTCAATAACTCAAGTGTAAGTTGTATGCCTTCCATCTCGCTGTGGCGAGTACCTTCATATTCGATTCCTACATACCCATGATAACCTGCGTTTAGAACAATCTTCATCATTTTAAAATAATCAGTCCCGGTTTCATTGCCATGCTTATCAAATTCATGGCTTTTAGCACTAACGGCTTTTGCATATGGCATGATTTCTCTCATCCCATTATATCGATCATACCACTTGTCTTCTTCAAGTTTAAAATTACCAAAGTCTGGCAGGGTACCGACGCGAGGATGATCTACTTTTTCCATAACAGCGGATAACCATTTGCCATTGGATGAAAGTCCACCATGATTTTCAACAATTGTGTTAATGTTTAATGTGTCGCAAAACTCTGTAAGGCGATGTAAGCCATCGGTAGCTAATGCAATTTGGTCGTCATATGTACCAAAGCTTCGAGCATTCACGCGAATGGAATGGCATCCCAAATATTGAGCGGCTTCTGCCCATTTATAATGATTTTCAACTGCTTGTGTTCTTTTATTCGAATCTGGATCACCAATATTTCCTTCTCCATCACACATAATTAAAAGGCTTTTTACTCCTAGATCATCTGCTCTCATTTTCATTTCTTTGAGATAGGTAAGATTTTTTGCTTTATCAAAGAAAAAAGAGTTCACATACTCAACCGCTGAAATGTCGAATTTATTTTTTGCAATAGAATAAAAATCAAGATGGTCTATCTCTTTACTTTGTAAAGAACGATGTAGGGACCACTCAGCAAGTGATATTTTAAATGTTTTATTTGTATTAGAACCCAGAATAATAGGGTTTCCGAGTCCAGCAAGTGTAATTACCCCAGTAATTGTAGCAGATTGTTTAATGAAATCTCGACGCTTCAATTTACAGCCTGCGAATACGAATATTTTTATACCATATCAGTCCATGATCTCCTTGGAATCCAATATGGCCTTCAGATGCTTTCGCAAATAAAGGCATTTTATTGAATTTGCTCTTTTTTACTAAGTCCCACATCATATCACTACCATAAACATATTCAACAATCTTTGTTCCATTTAACCAATGTTCTACATGGTTATTTTTTACTTTGATTCGCACCTGATTAAATTCACCAACTGGCTTGACAACATTGGCAGATGGAGCAATCAAAGCATATAGTGCACCAGCAGAAGTAAGTGTGTGTTTTCCATCTGTATGTTTTTCATCATCTACTATCTGCATTTCTGGTGCTGACTGCCAAATATAATCTCCTTCTTCAGTTGCAAAATAGAAAATACCACTATTCCCTTTTTCGGGTACTTTCCATTCCAATTCTAACTCAAAATTTTTATAAACTTCCTCACTGATTAAATCAATACCATGGCCTGGCACAGTTTTTAGTGTGCCATCAATAACTTCCCATGAGTCAGGAAATCCTGATTGTTTATATCCTCGAAGGCCTTTAACAGTTTTTCCATCAAAAAGAACAGTCCATTTCGAATTGGATGAAAAACCAACTATAATAAGAAGTGAGATTATTATAAATACTGTTAAAAGTATGTTAAGATTTTTCACAGATCAATCTTTTGGGTTCCATTCACCTCGTGCTACCGCAGGTTTGAATGTGTCAATGTCTGCATTGGGGAGTTGTATCGTTTTTCCTTGTTCTGCGCTCATATAGGCAGCCATAAGCAATCGTGTCACTTCTAAACCATCATCAAAGTTTTCTTCGGGGCGCTTACCATTCATAAAAGATTGTACCATATGCCTATTTTCAGCTGTATATCCATAGACTTCTGCTTCGTTACTAACCACGGGCATTCCACCAGATTCTGCATTCTGTTTTTCAACAAGATCTTCACCTTCTGAACCAGTCACCTTTCGACTAAAGAATACCTTTAAATCTGGATCCAATGTATTAACAAACATAGAATATTCTGGTCCAAATAGTTCCATACTCAGACGTAATCCTTCACCTACAAAACACCAGGATGTGGTAGTTTCAACAATTAGTTTATTGTTATCTTCATCTAAATACTCAATTAAGGAACGAGCAAAATCTTCAGATGGACGTTTTGAATAATCTGTTTTCCCATCACTATTATCAGATAAAATTTTTACATATTCGGGGCGCTGCCATTTCAGACAATCTGTATGTGCATTAATACTGATTGGTGTGATGGAATCACGAGGTTTTCCTGGTTCCGTTAACATAAACCGTGCTTCTTCAACAGAATGGCACATCATATCATTTAAAACACCACCACCTTGTAGAGATCCTTCCCAAAACCATGGCATATGGGGACCACTATGCTCTTCAGCTGCCCGTGCTAAGTAAGGGCGACCAGTGGTTGCTGCACCTCTAGCCCAAACAATCTCTTTTCCACGAGCAATAGAAGGAGCAAAAATTTGGTTTTCTAGGTATCCATCCAAAAGATTTACACTTTGAGTTAGTTCTAAAACTCTTTTTGCTTCCTCCACATTTCGACCCAAAGGTTTTTCACATGTTACCCCAATTAGTTCACCTTTTCCAGACGATATAGCGCTAGCAATTTCTTCAAATGCTTCGATTCTTGCAAAATTTGGAGAGCATACCCATAAAGCATGGATATTAGGATCGGCAATCATATCAGTAATAGAATCATACGCTTTTGCATTATTACCTACACCGATGGTTCGTGCTAGGGTGGCTGATTCTTCAGCAGATGCTTTTGTGCGAGATACAATACCTATCACATCTGCATCTCGTACTCCAACTAAAGATTGGATATGAAAGCGGGTAATAAAACCGCCCCCAATAAAGCCAATACCTAATCTATTTTGTCCCATTTTATAACTACTCTTTAGAATTCAACTTATCTTTAAATCCAATAAAGAAATATACAATTACCACAGTGGTCATAACAGCAAAAACTAACCAAAACTGTTGCCAGCTTTGAACAGACAATGCTGTTTGGCCCTTTAATAATAAATTATAAATATAGCCAGCAACTTGAGCTCCAACAAACATGCCCAACCCATAGGTGATTAAAACTAAGAATCCTTGTGCTTGACTTCTTATATCAGCTGTTGATTTCTTATCAACATAAACTTGTCCTGCAACAAAAAATAAATCATAGCAAATTCCATGGAAGATTATGCCTAAGAAAACCAATGATATAGTTCCTGTTGATGCAGATACTGCAAATAGAACATATCGAACAGCCCAAGCAAGCATTCCCCCTAAGAGAATATATTTAACTCCATACCGAGCAAATAATAATGGTAAGATTAACATAAAAAGTACTTCAGACATTTGTCCAAGTGTCATTTTGGCCGCCACGTCTTCAATATTCATATCCCCAACAAATATGGGTGCATAGCTATAATATGCAGCTAAAGGAATGCAAATTAAAAAAGAAGATAATGCAAATACAAAAAATGATTTTGATTTAAGTTTATTCAAAGCATTTAAACCAATAATATCTTTAAAAGAAACAAGGGCATCTTTGCCTAACAGCGGAGGAGTTTTAGGCAAAATAAAGCTATAAAAACCCAAAAATATCCCAGCAGCCCCAGCAATATAAAATGGAGTAGCAGTCTTATCTGCATGCAAAATCCCACTTACCAAAATACCAACAACAATCCAACCCAATGTTCCAAAAACACGGATAAGGGGGAATTGTTTCTCTTGGTTATCAACATGGCGAAAAGCTATAGAATTAGCAAGTCCCAAAGTCGGCATATAACAAATCATGTGCATAGCTAACATTAAAATAAATATCGTAGGTTTAGATGTGAAAAGGGGGGTTAAAAGCAAAAAACAACCACTTAAAATATGAAGTATTCCTAATATTTTTTCGGCATTAAAATAACGATCAGCAACAAAACCAAGAAAAAACGGGGATATAATAGCTGCAATAGGACTGACGGAATAGGCCCAAGATATGATAGCCTCCATATTATTATCTTTCATAAAACTTCCGACAGTAACATACCAGCCTCCCCAAACAAAAAATTGAAGAAACATCATTATTCCTAAACGGAAATTTATTGTCATTTGTTCACCTTAAGATAGCTGATTAAATCAATTTTCGATTGACTGGGTCCCATTCAATTCTTCGACCAGTTAAATATGATTCTGTAGCCATATGACAAGTAACACCTTCATGAAGTGCCATCTCAATATTACATTTAGGCTGTCCTCCACTTCTAATTGAATCCAGCCAGTCTTTAACATGAAGATGAGTTGGGTCAACTCGTTTTCCTTCTCTATAAGTATACAGAAGCCCTTTATTCGCAAAGTATTTAGAAGTTGCGGATGTTACACCATCGATTTGCTTTGAGCCAGGAGAATAGGTGTAAATTGGATATTTTGAATTTATAATACCTTGTTCAAGACGTTCTTTGTATTGCGTTGATTGAGAATCTGCTGTTACAATAAATCCATGCACAGATCCACCTCCGCTTTGACCCCCCATTTGCATAGTAGCATCGTGGCCCATGATTCGATTCCCACGCGCTTCATTACTCGAAAGTGATGCACTATAAAGAACAGTTAAATCTTTATCTGGATATTCAAAAGTTGCATTCCAAACATCTGGAACATCGCGTCCATCTTTGTAAAAGTAAATTCCCCCTGTCGAAGATGAATATTTTGGAATTCCCAAATCCATAATTTGATTGATAGCATCAAAATCATGTGATAATAAATCACCCGAAAGACCAGTACCATAATCAAACCAACAACGCCAACGGAAAAATCGTTTAAGTGCCTCTTCACCAAATGGTATTTTATTAGGCGCTGGCTCTTGGAATGTATCCCAATCAATCGTTTGAGCATTGCCTTCGGGATGAATACCCCAAACCCAAGCTCCCCATGGAGAATTACGGTTTGTAGTTAACTCCACTAGATTTATTGTACCCAATAAGCCTTGTTGAACGATTTGTTTTGCTTTCTCATTGGCTTCTACCTGTCTATTCTGATGGCCAAGTTGAAATGTAATTCCAGTTTCTTTTACAACATCATAAACTTTGATTGTTTCTTCAAATGTTCTGGTTAATCCTTTTTCGCAATAAACATGTTTTCCTGCTTTTGCAGCGTCGATTGTAATGCGGGAATGCCAATGATCTGGAGTAGCAATGATTACAGCATCAATATCATCATTGGCTAAAAGATCTTTATAATGGCGATATCTTGTAGCAGTTTTTTTTGGTTTCCCACCAGGTCGCACTTCATTTTGAGAAGCATCTAGACCTTGTTCTGCACGTACATCAAACAAGTCACAAACCCCCACAAGTGAGCAATTCAAATCTTCTTGATCCATAAATGTTTTAAATTGTTTATCCAATTTATTTTTTCGTGCATTCTCAGCTACGGTAGTAGTCCAACCCGTAGTGGCAAACCCCGCACCACGAACCAAGTGTCCACCTCGACCGCCATAACCAATAATACCAATATTTAAATGTTTACTATCTGAAAGACCTTTGATAATGGCCGGTGCCGATTTCTCTTGAACCAAACCAGAAAGGATATTTGATTTTTTTAATGTGTCTCTGCGTATTTTTCGCCAAAGCTGAGAAAGAAACAGACCAAATACTGGTACAGTTGCAAGCCCTTTTAATAATTCTCGACGGTCCAAATCATTACTTTGCTGTTTATTATTTTCACTCATACTACATTTCCTCTAATTTGACTTGGTGAATAATCGATCTAGACCAATTATATGACCAGTAGGGAATGTATACATTACCCACAGAGCACAGGCCTCAATTAAATTTTTATTTACAATAATATAACTGCCCTCTCCGGGTCTGGAATATTCTAAACCAAGAAAAGGAGGTGCAAAAAGATAGTATAACATTACAAATCCCATCCCTACTAAAGCAGAATAGCGACTAAATAAACCTAAAACAAGGGATACGCCAACCAAAGTTAAGCCCCACATATTCACAAAATCTGATATTGTCAATAAGGTCGGGTTAGATGCAATGGTTTCGGCTAATCCTGAAAATATCCATTTCGAATCCAATAAATAAGCAGCTGAAGACCAATATGGATTGAGTATTTTTGAAACACCTTCATATAAAAAATGCCAACCAATAAGAACTCTCAAAGTAACGAGTCCATATAGCTGACACTTATTGTTTATGATTGATGAATCTAAATTATTTAAATTGATTTTGAAATTTAAGGAAAAAAAATTTATATGCCAACTTAAGATAGATTCTCTGCAACAATATCTGCTACATCTTTTACTTTGATGGGCTCCTGCCCAGCAGGAGTAAGTGGGCCAACGCCTTGATTCATCATACCATAACAAAAATTACAACCTGTTACCACTGTATCTGTTTTAGACTCAATAACTTGCTCTGCTCTTAATAAGTGAGTACGTCCTTCTCCGCTGTCTTTCTTCCACCACAGTGCTCCTCCAGCTCCACAACATAAAGTTTCTTTTCCATTCTCATCTAATTCAAAAAAATCTGGCGCAGCAGCTTTAATGGCATTTCTTGGAGCACTAACTTCATCAAGCGTCCTAGAAAGATTACAAGGATCATGGTAAGTTACTCTCTCAAGAGAGCCTGGATTAATAGTAATTTTACCTTGATCTAATAACTCTGAAATCACCTGAGTATGATGCTTTACTTCATATTTAATTTCATGATACTTGCTATATTCTTTTTGAAGGTTCACTACACAATGCGGGCACATAGTAGTGACATTTTTGACCTTGTTTAATTCTTCGACATTTTGATCCATCAATAATTGGTATGTTAATTTATCGCCTAATTTATTTGCAGGATCTCCAGAACATTGCTCATTGCTAAGCACTCCATATGTGACTCCAGCTGAATCTAGAATCTTAGTAAAATTCTTTACAGAGCTTACAAAATTTGGGTCCATAGCATGTTTAGCAAAACAACCTAACCAGAGCACTAATTCTTTATCACTAGTATATGCTGGCAATTGTTGGAGCAACTCGCTTGATGATGCTCCTTCCGTATTACCTGTCTCTTGTAAGTTGCGTAATAATTTTTGATACTCCTGAGGAACATCTCCTTCAGCTAATACTTGAAAACTTCTAATTTCATCGGCTTTTTCTACATGGTTCCCTACAGGACATACCTCTGTACAAGCTTGACATGTTGTACATTCCCATCCTGCCTCTACATTGATTTTATCAACTACATTTACGTCACCAGAATCCAGCATAGGTTGTTTTAAATTTAGTATAAAATGATATTTTGGATCTAAAATTCCTCCACCTCTATTTGCAGGACATACATCTGTACATCTTCCACATTCAACACATGTAAAGATGTCTAATGCTTGATCTTTGCTCAGTCTTGATAAATCTAATAGCAAATTATCTAGTTCTTCTTCGGATGCTTCTAAATCTATCGGTATAGCTGGATGATGAGGTATTTCAAATGGCCTTAAAAAAATATTAAAGGGGGATAAAACCAAATGCATATGCTTTGATTTAGGAATTAGAAATAAGAATCCACCAATAACTCCTGAGTGTATCCACCAATTTACTTTAAAAGCTACTGGATTTTTGAGTAGATGTAGCTCATCAATTAGATATGTTAACATTAGAGTCACAATAAATATAGTAACCACTCCAGAGGTAGCAGAGAATTTACCCAAAGCTTCTGGCTTTAAAATAAATCTACGGTAGGCTAACCCCATAATACCAAATGCACATAAAAATGCCCATGGTCCTCCAAATAATCTAAAATACCAAAAACGAAACGTTTCATTAAAGAGGTGGATTCCAAATGCCATCAAGAAATGATTAATTGTTATTAATCCAAAAAAGATAAATCCATACATCACAAACGCATGCATTATTCCAGCAGATTTTCTTCCTCCACTTGCAACTTTTTTATGTAAAATGACTTCGTTAAAAACTCTTAATAATCGATCCGAAAGTTGATCGATGCTAAAATCAGACTTACCCTTTAAAACAATTTTTAAACGTAAGAGTAGTTGATATAGGAAAAAAGATAGGCCGGAAGATAAAAATAAGATTAAAACTATTTGTTCTAATAGAGAAAATTTTATCATGTTATTTTGCCATTAAGTATGCAGATATTTTAAATAAAATCATAAGACTCATAGCCCAACTAATACTAATGATTGTATAGTTTATATTTCCACCGAGAATAAGGACAGCATTAATTGTTTCGCCACCCAGATAAGCTAGGGGAGCTAGTAAGCCATAAAATCCAATTAGTAGATATTTGCCTCTTAAACGATTCATTGCATGATTAATTTGTGCTGCAAATCCTGCCCACATACATAATATCCATACTGGAGCAAAATGAGGGATAGACATTATATTTCCATTGTAGGATATAATGCCAAAGAAAGAAAAACTAGAATCGACAATTACCCCCATTAAAATTGCTATTAAGATTAATTGGATCTCTTCCTTTAAATGATCGGTAACAATCATAAAGTGTAAATATAGAAATATGATAGTAGGTATTAATGCAAGCGCTATTTCACCTTGCGCTCCACTATAAACACAACAAATCCATACAATTGAAAAACCAAAGTAGTTAATGGCGACATTTGTATGAGATAAGATATATTTAATCATGGGTCCTTTATTGTTTTATATTACTTAAATATGAATATAAAAAGTCATAAAAATTAATATTATTCTTTGTGATTAAAGTTATCTTGAATAATCTGAAATCTAAAGTTTTTGTTTAATTGAAGTTTAATAAATATAAGGATGTATAAGATTTCTATATTTACACTTTAGGTTTTCTTGGAAATGATAGAATAAATACTAAAAATATTATTTGTATATAATCGCTTTACTGTTCCTCGTTGAAAAGTGGCTCGAGAGGGAATTGAACCCCCGACACAAGGATTTTCAGTCCTCTGCTCTACCAACTGAGCTATCGAGCCTTATAAAAAAGTTTAAAAAACTACACATTATAAGTTATTTAAAAAACACATAAATATTTATTAGTTTTAGAAATGAAAAATATTATTATTTCTTCATCAAATCAGCACAAAATATCTGAAATTATTACAATAATTCAACCTTTTTTTGATAAGGTTTATTCATTAAGTGATTTTCCAGAGATAGGAGATATAAAAGAAGATGGAACTTCCATCGTCGAAAATTCGTTTATTAAATCGAGGGTAGCATTTAATCATACTAAGATCCCATCTATGGCAGATGATACTGTTTTAGAGGTTGATTATTTAATGGGAGATCCTGGAATTTATACTGCGAGATATGCAGGAGAAAATGCTACATATGAAGAAAATATGGATAAGCTTTTAAAAAACATGAAAGGTGTTCCTTTCAAAGAAAGAACAGCCAGATTTAAAACGGTGGTTACTTATGTTGATGGAGAAAATGATTTTTTTGTAGAAGGATGTTTAGAAGGTAGAATACTAGAACAGAGACAAGGAAATTTAGGATTCGGTTATGATCCTATTTTTTATGCCTCCAAACAAAATATATCTTTAGGAAATATGGATTTAGAAGAAAAAAATCAAATCAGCCATCGTGCAATAGCAATCCGTAAGTTTGCAAATAAAATACAACAATTAATGTATGCGTAAAATTTATCTAGTCACTATTATTTTATTTTTGTCTCCAATCTTAGGATTTGAGAATTCAGAAAAAAATAGCATTGTCACTAATCCTTTTTTTAAGAAACAATCAGTTAATTTCTGCTTAAATGATTTTTCTAATTATCCGATTGGAATTTTTAAAAATACAAAATCTTTGACTGAGTATAATGTGCAACTAGATCTTGATTCTAATCTTATATCAATTAGCGAATCTATCTTAAGTCATCAGAATTTAATTCCCTATATCTCTTCTTTAGATAATTATCTAAGAGACTTATATATCAACAATCAAAGATATAATTTTAGTGAACCTTTTAGCTTGTCAGCTTCAGATACAACGCTTTCTAGCAATAAAGGCAGATACTTAGAAGTTGCTGATTTTGATTTAGGAGCACTTGGAAGAGCATCCCTGAGAGTACAAGGTAATATTAATCTTTCTGGTAAATTAGTTAATCAAGACCAAGAACTTGTCAGATCGTCTTATAAAGAACAGGAAAAAACAAATTTTAAATTTGACCAAAAACAGCAATTAAATGTTCAAGGAAAGGTTGGTGAAAAAATTACCATATCCTTAGACCAAAATTCAGAAAGAGATTTTGACTGGGAAAATACTATCCGTGTTGATTATGCTGGAGATGAAGATGATATTTTACAAAAACTTGAGATAGGAAATATTTCATTGACATTACCTTCTTCTGAGTTTGTGACATTCTCGGGTCAAAATAAGGGGCTATTTGGGATTAAATCTCTTACACAATTAGGACCACTTAATATTACCAGTATAGCATCTTTAGAAAGAACTAAAAAGCAGTCTGAAAAATATAAAGGTACTTCTGAAGTAAGAACTAACCAAATACAAGATTATGACTACAGAAAAAATTTATATTTCTTTATCCATGAGTGGTTTAGAAATGGTTCTACCGATATTATATCAGATAGCGGATTCCAAGTTAATGTACCCTCTTATTATCCACTCAATAATGGATTACATAATATTGGTAATTTGGTAATTAAAAATTTTGAACTCTATAAAATTGACGCATCTAATAATCCGCAAGCAGATCCCGGTACAGCATATATTGATCCGAATGATACTAGTTTTTATAACGATAGCAGTAAAGAAGGTGCATTTATTAAGCTAGAGCGAGGATCTGACTATGCAATTAATGAAGATTTAGGTTTTATAAGAATGCAGAATACTCTTCAAAATGAAATTATAGGAGCACATTTTGAACTAGCAGATAGAACAACAGGAGCGATTGTTCTAAAAATTGGAGCTAATATTGGAGACGATGGTAATACAGCCCTAGTATTAAAAATGTTAAAAGCACAATCATCGCATCCAAATCATCCAACATGGGATCTGATGTTTAAAAATGTATATTCTCTTGGAGCAACTAATATTGATCAAACCAGTTTGCAAGTGAAAATTTTAGATAATTTTTCTACTCCTGTTAGCGACAGAACTAGCGCCGGCACTACCTTTTTAAATTTATTTGGCTTAGATGACCTTAATCAATCTGGAGCACTTTCACCTGATGAAGTTATTGATTTTAATAATCCCAATATTGTTAATCTGAAGACTGGAGAAGTGCATTTACCTGTCTTATTACCTTTTGTCTCAAGTAATAACTTAGATGGTGGGAATGATAACAGTACATTAGATCCTTTATTACAACAGGGGAAAATGTATACCAGTACTAATCGTACAGAATATACAGGTGATTCTCGTTTTACAATTGCTGCAGATTATACAAACCCAAAATCTACTATTAACTTAGGTTTTACATTAGTAGAGGGCAGTGAAGAGATTTATTCTAATGGTGAAAAACTAGAAAGAGGTCAAGATTATCAGATTGATTATTTCTCTGGTATGATTATGCTGACAGGGAATATTGATCCGAATAGCGATTTAGAAATTGTATATGATAAACATGATTTAGTGACATTTGATAGAAAAATTATGGTTGGTTCTCGAGCACAAATGGATTTTGATGAAAATTCATTTTTAGGGATGACAGCTCTTTATTACAATCAAGATATAGTTAATAAAAAAGTAGAAGTAGGTTTTGAACCAATTCAAAATTTCATTTGGGATATTAATGGTCGTTATGAAAAAGATTTAGACAATTTATCTGCGTCGTTAAACAAACTTGATATGTTCAATGCTGAAAAATTATCTAGATTTACTTTAGAAGGAGAAATTGCACAAGTATTACCTAACCCTAACTCTATATCTAATGCTGCTACTGGTGATAGTGATGGAGTAGCATATATTGATGATTTTGAAGGTTCAAAACGAGTTACTAGCCCATCAATCTTGCGAAGATTTTGGAATATTTCTTCTGCTCCATTAAATCTTGATACTGATCAGCCCTTTAATCAAAGAAATCGAGCTAGAATGTATTGGTATAATCCTTATTCTCAAGTATTAACAAATAATATTTGGCCTAATGTCTCTACATCACAAAGAGCTCAAAATCTTACAACAGATATTCTAGTCTTAAACTTTGAACCAAAAGAATATCAAGAAAGCGTAGACCCAGATTCAGTATGGGCTGGCATTATTACTCCTATGTTCATAGGAGATTATGATCAGACTAGAAGTAGATTCTTCGAAATTTGGTTGCGTGGAGATGAAGGAAATTTAACGGTAGACTTAGGTAAAATTAGTGAAGACTATAATGGTGACGGTTCCCTGAATAATGAAGACGTTCCAGATGCTGGATTGGCACTTGGTAATGGATTTTTAGAAGATAGTGAAGATACAGGACTTGATGGTTGTTTTGATAATTTCGAAGATGGTTGGGGAAATTGTTTAAGTACAGAAGATGGATTAAGCTATCAAGATTATTTATCTAACGGAGAAATAACAATTATTAATGCTTCCTCTGATGTTGATGTCAATGATCCGAATAATGATAATTGGGATTATAGCGAAGGAAGCTCAGACTATACCAAAGTCAATGGTACAGAAGGAAACGGTACCGGGGATAAGATTCAAGCAGGAGGTAAATATCCTGACAGTGAAGACCTAGATCAATCAGGCTTTCTAGACAGATCTAATGATTATTTTACTAAGACTATTTCTTTAGATGATA
>JAAZXT010000049.1 GCA_014240005.1 Fidelibacterota bacterium
CCAAAACTTTGTAATTCATCCTGAAATAAGTTTTGTATTAAATGAATATAAATGGTGTGAAAAGCTACTGCAGCATGTGAATCTAACGATTCAATTCCATCCCATCCGTTTAAAATATCATACATTTCATCCCCTTTAGCAGAGAAGCCTTGTGTATAATTTTTATAGAATAATTTTGAGTACTCTTGAGCAAATGGAGAGGTAATTTCATTCAGAATAGATTTCATATCTTCTACTCCTAATTTGTCATCAATTCTTAATCTTCTGTCAATTTGTTCTCCTCTACTAGGATCTGCCCAATATCGAGAAATGTAATAAGGATAATCCTCGTCAATAGTTTTATTATTCCCATTTGATATGTATCCTTTTTCAGGATTGTATAAATATGGCATTTCATCAAAAGGGACATATCCTGTCCAATCATGCTTGCTCGTGCTCCCATCAAAAGGTACTAAATGCTCTCCGCCTAATCGGATAGGAACTTTAGAGTTGGGTCTCCATCCAATATTGCCATTTTTATCTGCATAAGTCCAATTCTGTCCAGGTGCTCCGAATAGCTTGGATGCTTCTGAAAATTCGTCCCAATTGGTTGCCTTGGCTAGCTTAAACAATGCAGTCGTTTCATCAAATGCATCGAACTCTGTCCATTTAAAAGATATTGCCTTCCCTTTTCCTCTCGCATCAGGATGAATATCGCTAACAATAGGACCTCTATGGGTTGATCTAATCGTAATAGTTCTTGTGTTCCCAGACTTTAAATGTATTACTTCTTCTTCGATTTCTAAATCTTTCCACTCTCCATCCAATAAATACTGCGTATTGTCATCATTGAGCGTTTCAATGTAGAAATCCATGTCATCGGTAATAACATTGGTAAAACCCCAACCAATGTGGTCATTATGGCCTATCACAGGTAATGGAAATCCATAGAGACCATACCCTCCAAAGTTATAATTATCACTCTTTAATCTGATTTCATACCACCAAGGAGGCTGTCCATAGCTTAAATGAGGATCATTTGCTAAAAGTGGGAGCCCTGTCTCTGTTTTACTTCCTGAAACTACCCATGCATTTGATCCATAACCATCTCTGTCTGTTTTAAGAACATCTCTAATTCTTTTGGTGTCGCTTGCAAAATCTTGATAACTCTTGAGCAAGACATCATTTGAAGCAATGGTAATAAAGTTTTCATTGTAAGATGGTAATATATCATTTAAATAATCCGGTCCTAATTGTTCGCTAATCGCACCAAAAAATAATTCTGAATCCCATCCGCCCTGCAATTCCCATGCCATCATTGTAGACAAAGCAACTATGTCTAATGGTTCAAAAATTGGTAATTCTTCGATACCTACTAGTTTAAACTCTAATGGATAGTCTGAGGGAGACAAGGTCTCTATATACACATTAATACCGTAACATGTATCTTCAAGGTGTTGTAATGTTTCAGCTGAAATTTTCGATAAGCTCTTTTTGGCAATTTTTTCAAATCCAAGTGTACGTAAAAATTTATCTTCCGCAAACAATGTATCATTAAGCACTAAACTTAGTTCGCCCTTGTATGCATATTTCATAAATGCCATTTGGAATAGTCGATCTCTTGCACCTATATAGCCAGCAACTTTGAACATGTCGGCATCATTGGAAGCAAAAATACTTGGTACTCCATAGTCGTCGAAATACACTTCAACGGTATCTTGAATATCTAAACTAGCAATTTCTCCTTCATAGGGAATATCAGCAGGCTTTAAGAAAGAGTTGATTGAAAAAACAATAAAACTAGTAACAAGAAATAATAAAATAAATATTCTAGATTGTTTCCCCATGTAAGAACTTAAATATTATTCTTGCAGATGTTTAGTAAAAAATTCTGCCGAAAATTTGAAAGATGCTTCACGTGCTTCAGTATTTCCTCCCATGCTAGGCCCTCTACCTGCACATGTCATCAATGCTAATTTTTGTCTTAAAGGTGTATTAATAGGAATCTTCCAATATTCACTTAATAATAATGTACCTTCCTCATTCATTGGAAAACGACAATCTCCTAAGCTATATCCATTCTCTACTACTGAAATCTCTGTATCTCTTTTATCAAATGAATGATGTGCATTATCATAGATTGTCATATCGATATTCACTGGAAGCCCGCTATATTCCATTTTTTCTAGCAATTCTGTACACGCTACAGCTGGGACCCAACTATCTAATTCTCCGATAAGAATATGGATAGGAGCTGTGCTAAATTGCATATTTGAAGCAGGATACGGATAACTTAGACATGGTGGATAAATAGGTAAATGCGCCGCAAACATGAACTCTCTATTATTAATCGCATCAATAAGCGGTAGCCAGGCAGAATATAGAGATACTCCTCCTCCAAGACTCCACCCTGTAATTCCTACATGATCTATATCGATATTAGGATGGGTACTAAGTGTCTCTAAAGCACGATAACTATCTAAAATCACCATTGCAGTTGTTACTTCTACTTGTGTACCTACGGTCGATTGTACGTCGCGACTATCAAAGCTTTGTAATTGAAAAGTGGCTATTCCCATTTCTTGATACATTCCTAAGTAATCCAAGTGATGTTGCGACCAATTCAGACTTCCCGCTACTCCTATAATTAAAGGATATTTCTTGCTCGAATCAAAGTTTTCAGGAAGGGTTAATATGCCCGAAACTTCTTGAATAGGTTGATTATCTAAATCGGTAATAATCCCTTCAAAAGAAAATGGATTTGCACTTTTAAAGGTAACAATTTCTTGATTCCATGTAAGATCTTGTGCAAATAAAAAAGAACTACATATTATAGCAATAACACCAATCATTTTTTTCATTTTTTCTCCAATAGTTGTAAATAAGATTTAAATAAAAGACCTCCGCCTCCGCTATACCCAACTAATTCCCCGCTACTACCTACCACCCTATGACAAGGAATAATAATAGGAATGCGATTAGCGCCACTAGCTCTTCCAACTGCTCGCGCAGCTTTTGGCTTCTTAATCTTTTCTGCTACTTCTTTATAGCTCTTTGTTTTACCATAGGGAATCTTACCAATCTCCTTTAAGACACTTTTTGTAAAATCACTGCCATTGACATTCAATGGAATATCAAACTTTTTTAATTTTCCTTTAAAATAACTATCTAATTGATTTTGTATATCTTTTGCAAATTTAGAGGGTTTACCTTCATTTATTTTTAATGATAATTGCGGATTGATTAAATCATTTTTTCTATCAGAAAAAGTTAATTCATGTAAGGTATTATCTATATAAGATATTTTAAAGTAGAAATGTAAATGATCAACTTGGAATATCTTATGATCCATAAAAATCCTATGCTAACTTAACAGCAGTACCATAGATAAAGATTTCAGATGCACCTTGCTGTAACATCGATGTTGTAAAACGAACAGCGAGAATTGCATCAGCTCCTTTTTCTTCTGCGTGTGCAATCATACGATCCATTGCCTGCTGTCTAGATTCTGCCATTAATTTAGAATACTCTGTAATTTCTCCACCAACAACATTTCTTAAACCGGCAAGGATATCTTTTCCAATATGTCTTGCTCTAATAGACTGTCCGTGAACGGTTCCTAATGTTTGAGCAATAGATCTATTAGCGATATTTTCTTGAGTAACAACAATCATTTATTTATCTCCTTAGAATAGTAATCATCTTCTTTATTTTTTAATCTTTCTTTTAGCACTTTCACAAATAAGATAAATAAACCACTATAGATTAATAATACCAGTAGACCTTCAGGATAAAATTGTTCAATGCTTTGTAGGGTTATATATGAAACAAGAAGATAAAAAGCTGTAATGAATATGTATCCTAATTTTTCCATATTGAGAAAGTGATTTCAACAAATTTAACTAGTTTTTTAGAATAAACTACAATATTATCAATCATCATGAACAGAAAAAACTTATATATAGTTATAGGATTAATGGTTGTCGCTCTTTCTTATTTATCGTACGAACAATATAATCTCAATAAGGAACTTGAGGAATGGAAAGGCTACTATAAATCAGTAGCTATTTCTTATGTCCAAGAAATAATGGAAGCACCAGAACTAAAAGCACCAATCGCAGAAGAAATGAGTACGACTCTAATTGATTTTGATGCCAACTTACTGCAATTCGAAGATTTAGAAGGAGCACAATTCTCCTTACGTGATTTTAGAGACAAAACGTTATTTATTAATTATTGGGCAACTTGGTGTAATCCTTGCTTAGCAGAAATGCCATCAATGGTTGAGCTATATAACCAATATAAAGATGATAAAAATATTGTTTTCTTATATCTATCTAAAGAAGATAGAAGCACTATTATCGACTATATACCAAAAGATGAAGCTTTGGCACAATTGCCGTTATATAAAATAATTACTGATGATGAATTATTTAGTACCCGCGGCATTCCAACTACATTTATAGTAGATGCTTCGGGTGAAATTATAGTAAAAGATGTAGGATCTGCAACATGGAATGATCAGTCTGTAATAGATTACCTTAATAATATACTATAAATAATATGAAGCAAAATATTACCATTAAAACAGACAAAAATTTTCCTTATTTAGGTCAAGGAATTGATTTTAATGAAACATGTTTTAATCTAAAATTTGATGCATCTATTATACAAAAAACCTCTGAATTAATCTGGCAACCTAATTCGACACTACCTTATAATACGCTACAACCGCTACCACATCCTTTTTCTAGTATTAGCGATCTTGCGAGCGAAATGGCTGTGAACAATCACGGGAAGACTGGTCTTATTGGAAAAAAACAATTATTAGATGAAGTTTTACTATTAGATGATGGCTTAATGGATCATTTCATACTACATGTCAAAAAACACATTGAAAAACCTACCAGAGAATCTGCGCAGCTTATTGCAGATATAAGATGTTGGACTTCTTGGCTAGCAAATGGTATTAAAATTGAACCAATTTTTAATGGAGAAAAAAAGGCCTGCTCTTTTATCCCTTGGCCACTATCTGGGTTATTATTGTTATCATCAAAAATCACAGGACAACAAGCTGAATTTGAATATGCTGCAGATTACGTATTACGATCAGGAATATTACCAGAGCACACTTTAGATAGCTTTGACAATATGAAAGATAGTATTGATTATATTAGATCAATTAAACCTGTAGTCTCCTTCCATGATTTTGATGGAAATGAGCAAGGCTTTAGAATGACACACCTTGCAATGGAGCGTACATCAAAAATGATGATTCAAAATTCATTAGATGCTATTGATGGCAATAATATAGCTCAAAACCTTGAACAAATAGAGTTAGCTCTGAAACAGTCAAATCAGCTTTTTAATTGTATGTGGAAAGTAAGTGAACCACTTCTTTATAATAAAGAAGTACGTATCTTTATTCAAGGCCTCTATGGTAATCAAGGAAGTATCTATGATGATAGGGGATTATTTTTTGAAGGGTGCGGAGAAACTTATAGTGAAATACATAACATGAAAGGTTGTTATATTGGACACCTTCATGGACAAACAGGTGCTAATAGCTCTTATCACCCTATTGCAGATGAAATAACAGGAATAGGTAAACATACCCATGCATATGTATGTGATAATGAAGTAGATGCTTGTATTATTGAAAATATCTTAAGAAAAGGATTTATAGCAGATGAAGACTTGCCGTGTGATTGTGAAATTGATTCTCTTACAAAACTTCTTAAATCATTCAGAGTAGGATACAGACCTCCTGCCCATCATGCAATGATTGTAAAGACCCGAGAAAAATTACAAAATTCTTCTTATTTTGATACGATTGAGTCAGACCAAAATCTAAGAAAAAGTCTTGCTAGCTCCGTTAGATGGATTATTCAACATCGAATAGATCATTACAAGATGGTTGTAGGCTATATTTTAAGAGCACCTGATCCATACAGACATCAAACAAAAGCTAAAGGTACGGGTGGATCTCCTACGCCGTCATTTCTTCCAAAAATGTTTACTAACACTATCGATAGATTAGATGAGCTGGTAGGAAATGCTGATATAGCTTGGGCAGATGAATTAATTGCTATTACCAATGGACATAAAGATTCTATGGAACAGTTTAAAAAGATTGCACTACAAGCCGAAAAAGTAGATTCTCAAAAAAATCGATCTTTGTC
>JAAZXT010000050.1 GCA_014240005.1 Fidelibacterota bacterium
TACAAATCCATCTACATACCAAGGTCGCGGTACTCCATCTGCAAATCCTGCTTGCACTACTGCAATTCTTGTATCTTTTTCAGTAGTATAGACTCCCCCATAGCTAATATGGGTTCCTGCTTTAACATCTCTGACTTCTACAACAGGCGCAGTAAAGGTCATCACCGGTTTAATTGGCAAATCTTGTGGCACTTCATCGGATGGAAAGGCTCCGTACAGCAACATCCCTGCTCTTACCATATTGAATCGAGATTCTGGAAGATTTAAAATAGCCCCACTATTACTACAGTGGATCAAAGGAGGTTTAATATCTAATTTTTCTGCAATCGTTAACACTTCATTAAATTTATCTAATTGAGATTGTGCATATGTTAAATCTCCTTCATCTGCAGTTGCAAAATGAGAATACAATCCTTCAATTGCTATATAATCAATATCTTGTGCTTGCTTTAAGAAATCTTCTGCTTGACTATGAGCTACACCTAACCTTGTCATGCCAGTATCTACCTTCAAATGTACTTTAAGTGTATTTCCTTGAGAATTATATGCTTTTAAAATTTCTAGATCATCAAAAGAAGAAATGTTTAAAGTAAGTTGATGTTCAAAAGCTTTATTTAAACTGTATGGATTTAACTTTGAATAAATATAGATATCTGATTTAACACCAGCCTCTCTTAATTCTATACCCTCTTCAATTGTAAAGACCGCTAAATATCTAACTCCTTCTTTTTCTAATGCTTTTGATACTTGTACAGCGCCATGACCATATCCATTAGCTTTTACTGTAGCCATAATAGGGATATTGCCGACTTGATCACTTAAAAGATAGTAATTTTTTACTAACTGTGTTAAATCAATATATACTTTTGGTCCAATATAATTCATTAGTGCGCCTCAAACCAAGATGGGCCAAAACCACAGTCGATTTCTACTGGAACGTCTAGCTGTATTGCATTTTTCATGTTTTTCACTACCATTTCTGATATATAATCTAATTCATCTTTATGAACCTCTAGAAGCAATTCATCATGAACCTGTAAAATCAATTTTGATTTTAGATTTTTGTCTTTTAAATCTTTGTATATTTTAATCATTGCAAGCTTAATCATTTCAGCTGCTGTTCCTTGAATAGGCATATTAATAGCCATTCGTTCTGCAGCATCTCTTCGGATCTTATTTTGACTATCTGAGTCCCATACAGCTCTCTTCCTTCCTAGCAGAGTCTGTACAGATTTCTCAGATTTAATAAGCACTTTAGATTTCGCAATATAGCCTTCAATACCTTTATACTTGCTAAAATAAGCGTCTTTTATCTTTTTAGCTTCCCCAAATGGAACATCCAATTCTTTGCTTAAACGAAATGGACCTGCGCCATACATAATTCCAAAATTTACTATCTTAGCTGTACGTCTCATCTCTAATAATATATCTTCATCATTTTCGATATTAAATATATTTTTTGCCGTAAATGTGTGAATATCTTCTCCATTATTTAGGGCTTCAATTAAAGCTTCATCTTGACTCAAATGCGCCATGACTCGCAACTCAATCTGAGAGTAATCTGCAGAAAAAATTTGATACTCTGATGACTGTGCTCTAATAGCTTTTCTTACATCTTTTCCATCTTCTGTTCTAATAGGAATATTCTGAAAATTTGGACTACTTGAAGAAAGTCTTCCTGTAGCTGTCATCGTCTGATTAAATGAAGAGTGAACTCGATTAGATACTGGATTAATATTGGTTGGTATTGGATCAAGATAGGTATTTTTCAATTTAAATAACTTTCTATACTCTAAAACCAATTTTGGAAGTTCATGCTTATCTTTTAATTCCGATAAAACAGCTTCTGCCGTAGATCGCTTCTTAATCATCGGTAATTCTAATTTATCAAATAAAATCTCAGCAAGCTGTTGGGAAGAATTCACATTAAAATCTTGATCTGCTAATTTTGTGATCTCATTATGAAGGGCATCAATTTTTATACCAATTTCATTAGAACGTATTGCAAGATAATCTTTATCAACAAAGATCCCATTAAATTGCATGTCAATTAAAACAGGTAATAAATCAATTTCAATCGCTTTAAAATAATTATATAATTTTTGATTTTTTAATTCTTTCAGAAAAATTTCAGTTAATTCAATAACAACATCGGCATCTTCTGCTGCATAAAAAGATACATCTTCTAAGGTAACTTGGTCCATTGTTATCTGATTCTTACCTAATCCAATTAAGTCTTGTATAGGGACCATCTTATAATTCAGATGTGCTAAAGATAAATTATCTAACTTATAGGATCTGACATTAGGACTAATCAAATGTGCAGCAATCATTGTATCAAAAGCAATTCCATTTAAATTAATTCCATATCGTTTCATGATTAATGCATCATATTTAATATTTTGCCCTGTCTTTGGAATAGCTGGATTTTCCAATACTGGCTTTAGAATATCAATTGCAACTTGAAGATCATCCTCTCCAAATAAATTATCTATCTTATCTTTAAAACGTATTGGAACGTATACGCCAGTATCTTTTTTGACAGAAAAACTAAACCCTACAATCTCAGCAATCATAGGATTTACAGATGTGGTTTCTAAATCAACAGATAACCATTCATTTTCTTTAATTGAACTAACAAACGATGTTAATTGATCTACGCTTGTAAGATTTTCATATTTCTTTTCTCGTTTTACTGTGTGAGTGTCAACAGATTCATTTGAACCAATCTTTTTCAGTAAACCCGAAAATTCTAATTCTTTAAAAATGTCTTCTAATTTGGCTGAATCCATCTCTTTTTTTTCAAAATCATTAATGGTGGCCTCAATATTGACATCAGTTAGAATCGTTACTAATTGCTTGCTTAATAGAGCATTTTCTTTGCTATTTAATAGCTTCTCTCTCATTTTTTCATTGCTAATATTGTCAATCTCTTCATATATATTTTCAATAGATCCAAAGTCTTGTATCAACTTTTTTGCTGTTTTTGGACCCACTCCTTGAACGCCTGGAACATTGTCTGAACTATCTCCCATCAAACCTAGTAAATCAATGATGTGTTCTGGACCAACTCCCCATTTTTCTAATACTTTTTTCTTATTAAACACTTCTTTTGCACGCTTCCTCGCTTGAGGGGCATATAAGAATGTTTTGTCGTTAATTAATTGCATAAAATCTTTATCTCCACTGACAATATTGCATTGAAGATTTTCTTTATCACACATCTTAGCAACTGTTCCTATAATATCATCCGCTTCTACTCCTCCCACTCTTAATATTGGAATATTCATTGCCTCTAAAAGTTCCCATAAATACGGAAGTTGTGTCTGAATTTCATCAGGCATTGCAGATCGATTGGCTTTATAATCTTCATAGAGTTCATGTCTAAAATTTTTACCCTTTGAATCGAAAGCTGTTACAAGATAATCTGGATTTTCCTCTTCAATCAATTGAAATACTTGGTTAGCAAATCCAAATACAGCGCTAGTAGGTGTACCGGCGGTATTTGTTAGTGGATTTCTAATAAGAGCGTAATGTGCTCTGTATAAAGTGGCATAACCATCAATGATAAATAATCTTTTTTGTTTTTTTTCAGAACTCATAACTTAGCAGGATTTTACACCCGCTAAATTATGAAAATAAGACATTAGAAACTATAAGTTAATGACATTCCAATTTCTCTTGGAGGTGCAAAAGACTTGAATAGTTTCTCTTCATATAATGGAGGCTCTAAACCAAAAATAAATCCTCTATCTGCATAATTTTCATCGAGAATATTCTTTGCATAGAAACCTAAATTAACTTTATTAAATGAATGAGAATAATATGCATTTAATAGATGATATGGATCTGATTCATACTCATCGTGTTCAGAATCAAATACAAACCCATCTTTTCCTGCAATCTCAATCACTAAAGAGTTGTTTTCATCGAAGTTATAGTTAAATGATAAGCTATAATTCCAGTTTGGAGAGTGCGCTTTTTTACCATGTGCATGATTATCATGATCTCCATGATCATCATCGTGCTCGTCTTCTCCATGTTCGTCATGATCTCCATGATCATCATCGTGCTCGTCTTCTCCATGTTCGTCATGATGTCCTAGCTCAACTTCAGAACTCAATAACCCTAGAGTAGCATTAATAGTAAATTTATTACTTAGTCTAAATTCACCGCTTGATTCAGAACCGTATTCATAACCTGATTCAGCATTTGTCTTAAAAAAGGCAAACGCATTAGGATTTATTGGATCCAACTGATCACTTGTTTCATAAATATGATTATCATGCTCTAAATAAAATAGAGAACTTGATAATTTGATATTATCAGTATACCATCTTATTCCAGTAGTAATATCATAGTAAGTCTCTTGATTATATGTTTTTTCATCAGCATCCAAATATGGATTTTGATTTATACCTCCAGGATGATATCCTTCAGCATAATAAGCAAACCAATGAAGGTTTGGAGTGGGATGCATTTCATAAGCAATCTTATATGAATTATTAAAATCGCCCATAATATCAAAGCTTGCACCTTGGTCACTAAAATCATGATATGTCATATCCCTCGCTTCTGATCTAAATGCTAAAGAAAGTGATGAATCATTTTTCAAATTATATGCAACTTCACCATATGCAGACTTTGTAGTAATATCATAACTAGAAGATAAACCTGTCTCAGAACCTCCGAAAATATATCCAGTAGCGTTAGTTTTTTCTTCATAATTAGAATGATATAATCCAATAACATAGTCTACTTTATTATCATCAGCAGGATTTGATCTTAATCTGAAGTCTACAGTTCTTGTATCAATATCTCTATCGAATGAATCAAAGAAGTCATATTGATATCCTTCAACTGTTGGATCAAAATTATAAGGATCTTGAAGCCAGAAACTATAATTTCCCCAATCTGAGTCATAGCTCTGCAATGTTTCATTGTTTGACATACCAATATTCAAATCAGCAAAACCCTCACCAAGATCATAAGTATAGTCAGCTATAAAAATCTGTGATTTTTGACTATCTTTACCTGGATTGTCTGAATATGTAATATTATCAGTATTATTATCTGGAGACCAATGATCGTATCCATTGTCAAAATCAGAGTAAATCATTGTATACTTTTGCGTGATATTATTATCGCCGCCATCTTTTAACAGTTTCGCTCTAAATGATGTCTCATCTCTATTAGCTGATGCATCACTATCTAAAGCAACATTTTCTTTATATCCATCAGAAACATTAGAGTGACCTACTAATCTTAACTTCCAACCACTATCAAGAGGCAAGTTGTAAACTAATCCATTTGTAAAAGTATTGTATGAACCAAACTGTGTCATCACATACCCTTCTTTTTTATCTGTTGGATCGTTGGTTTTGAAATTAATTAAACCAGAAGATGCGGCTGCGCCAAATAAACTGGTTTGAACACCCATTAATACTTCTACTTGTTGCATATCAAACAAAGGTGTAATCATACCAAGCTCAGATAAGTCCATTCCATCCAATACTAGTCCTACATAAGTACTTGGAGGGCCCTGATCCGCATATCTGCTAGTAGACCCTTCTCCACGTATCTGAAAATATCTCGGTCTAGAAGTTCCACCTGCATAATTTAGATTAGGAACTTTTTGTATTAAGTCACTGAAATGTTGTCCCTTTCTAACTTCCAACTCATCATTAAAGATAATTGCTGAACTAGCTAAATCACCTTCATTGACTTTACGAAGCGACGATATAACTCTTACACCCTTCAGCGATACAGCTTGACTGACAAGCTCAAATCTTAAGGGTTGTATAGTCAGATCTTTTAAATCAAGATTGACAACTGCATTTTTATATCCAATAACAGATACTTGAACTTTTCCGCTTTCAGAAAGACTAATCGTAAATCTTCCATTATCATCGGTACTAGTTCCGACAATGATTGTCCCCTCATCATCAAGAACAGATACATTAGCATCTTTTAATGGAAGACCTGTGCTTTGATCAAGGACAAGTCCTATAATTTGTGATTGAGCAAAAGTAATGCTCATAAATAATAATGTTAAAATAAAATTCTTCATTTTTTTCTCCTTAAAAATACGTTTAATAAATTTGATACTTCTTATAAGTATCAATAAAATAATTACTAAACGACAGGCGGAGACTTATTGGATATTTTATAAATTTCTGTATAAAAATATGTTTTAGAACTAACTATACTAGACTCAATAGAAAAAACATTGTTCAATAGAGCGATATTTTCTGTAATAAAAAATTTAGTGTTACTTAATTTACAGATATCACATTCATGAATATCTTCATTTACTAAAGATTGAATATCATGATTGAATAATTCGTTATTTGACAAATTAAAATCATGTTGATGAAACACTTGAATGCTCATGAAGAACATCGCAATCAATGATAAGAGTGATATATAATTATTTTTCTTCATTAATAAAATAATTTGTAAGTTAGAAACTTATGAAACAAGAGATTACTGTAAAAGCATTTTTTTTAAGTATCATTTTATCAATAGTTCTTTCTTCTGCAATGGCTTATTTAGGGCTATATGCAGGTATGACAATCTCTGCTTCTATTCCCGCTGCAATTATGTCAATGGGGATTTTAAAACTATTTCGTAAATCAAATATTCTAGAAAATAATATTGTACAAACTGCGGCATCAGCTGGAGAATCATTAGCAGCTGGAGTTATTTTCACTATTCCTGCTCTGCTATTAATAGGCTATTGGGATACTATTGATTATTGGGAAGTAACTAAGATTGCTATGGTGGGTGGAATATTAGGAGCATTATTTACTGTACCATTAAGACGTGCATTAATTTTAAAAGCAAACTTAAAGTTTCCTGAAGGTGTTGCAACTGCTGCTGTATTAAAAACCGGACATGAATCTGATGCTAAAAAATCGAATGAAAGTTTAAAAATAATTGGGCTATCTGCTCTTGTAGGAGGAGTGGTTAAGCTTGGAGAATTAGCGTTTGGTATTTGGTCTAGCGCTGTGGGTGGAGCAATGGCTATTAGAGGTGCTATTTTCGGAATGGGTTCTAGCTTATCTCCTTCACTTATTAGTGTAGGATATATTGTAGGTCGAAATATTGGTATTCTTGCATTTTCCGGTGGATTAATCTCGTGGGTAGTAGCAATTCCTATTTATTCTTATTTATATGGATATGAAGGTGATTCTCTATTTGAAAGTGCAAACATTATTTGGAATGCAAAAATACGTTATCTAGGTGTTGGAGCGATGGTAGTTGGTGGGATTTGGTCTGTTATTCAACTAGCAAAACCACTTATTGAAAGCATCCAGTTGAGTCTAAAAACTTTAGGAGAGAACGCTAATGATGTTCCATTAGAAGAGAGAGACCTTCCTATTAACTATGTCTTTATAGCTATCCTATTAATGCTTATACCTATATCATTTACATATTTTGATATTATTCCATCTTGGACTTCTGCAATTACACTATCTATTATCATGTGTATCTTTGGATTTCTATTCTCTGCTGTCGCTGCTTATATGGCAGGAGTAGTGGGATCTTCAAACAATCCTATATCAGGTGTTACTATCGCCACGATATTATTCAGTTCATTATTAATTATTACTTTCTTTGATGTAGACTCATCCAAAGGAGGAGCTGCTGCTATTCTCATTGGTGCAGTAGTATGCTGTGCGGCTGCAATCGGTGGAGATAACTTGCAAGATCTTAAAACCGGTAATATTGTTGGTGCTACGCCATGGAAACAGCAACTTATGCAGTTAGTGGGTGTTATTAGCTCTGCATTAACGCTTGGAATTGTTTTAACGCTCCTACATGAAGCATACGGTATTGGAAGCTCAGACTTACCTGCCCCTCAAGCAGTACTCATGACTAGTGTAGCAAATGGTGTATTCTCTGGCAATCTGGAATGGGGAATGATTTATGCTGGAGCAATATTAGGGGTATTAATCATTATGCTTGATCAATATCAATTACGCAGAGGAGCAGAGTTCCGGGTTCCTATATTAGCAGTTGCGATTGGAATTTACCTTCCTATTGAATTAACTCTTCCTATTTTTATTGGTGGAATGCTTAATCATTTTGCTGGAAAAACTGCTTCTGAAACTGGTAAAAATAATGGTCTATTACTAGCTTCAGGGTTAATTACAGGAGAAGCATTAATGGCTATATTTATTGCTATACCTTTATTCTTTGATAAAAATTACTGGCCTGAATATGCGCTACCTTCTCCTTATAATGATGTGGTAGGATTGGCCCTTATAGTGGCTATTATTGTTGGATTATATAGAATAGCAAAGAAATAAACTGCTAATATCCAGATATAATAAAATCAATATCCTTCTTTTTAAGTCTGTTTGCTTGTTTTTCTACTAAAATATATGATTTAAAATTATTGCTTCTAACGTAATAAATCATTTTCCCTCTATTCATTACTTGACTCACTTGAATGTCTGCTAAACCATCTTCTATTAAAGATTGTTTCAAAATATCTGCACTCTCTTTTTTACTATAAGCGCCGAACTGTAAGAACCATACTTTATTTTCCTTAGCAATAGTTTTTGCTTCTTTTGAAAATGCTGAACTATTTAATTTTTTCTGATAGACCTTTAAAGAATCCATTTTTCCTGCAGCAGTTAATGATTTAAAAAACAAATCTTTTGAGTCGTCGCTTATTAAATGTTTTGGTGCTTCCATATTAAACTCTTTAAATAGGCTAGAAGCGGAGATATATGAACCTATAGCATAATTAATCTCAGCTTTTTTCAATATTGATAGCCAATAATAATCAGATTTATTATTTGACTGAATAATCTTATCATAAATTTTAGATGCCTTGTCTGCATCGATAGTATTAAGAGCTTCCTGATAAAGAACTGCTGAATCTGTAGTTTGACTAAATAATATATTTATAGCACAAACTAATATAGCCGTTGTTTTAATTAATGTTCGCATTCTCAATTATATCATTACAAAAACTCGATAAAGCTTTTCTTGTCTCAAAACTATCTGAATCTATTTTCATTCTATTTAATCGTATCACATATGATTTATTAGAACTTTTTGAATGATAATCGAATTTCGGCATAAACTTTTCTACCAATTCTATGGCTTCTTCTTTCTCATTTTTTTCGAGATAGATATCAACCAATCGATTGAAAGCGTAGCTACTAAATCCATCATCTAAAATTTTCGTATATAGATTTTCCACATCATCAAATCTTTTTTCATCAAATAAAAGGTTTTCAATGCTCTTAAAGGCGGTAACGCTAGCGCTTGGATTTGCTTTAGAAAACATAATAAGATATTCCATAGCTAATTCTGTATTATCGATATGATGCGAAGATAACTCTAAATAAGATTCACTATAGACGTGATCCGACTTAATACTCTTTTTCAAGTAATACAGATATTTTTTTTCATTATCTTTATCTTTGTAATCCATAGCAACAAAATAATTTAGCTTTGATTCATCTCTTTTTTTAATCTCAGGATAATATTTTATTAGCTTTTTTTCATAATCAAGCGCATCATTCCATGATTTATTATCAGTAGCTATATTTTTTAGCATTCCTAAGGACCACTTATTTTTAGAGTCTAGATTTAACATTTTTTTAAATTCATCTTCTGCTCTAATTGTATTTCCAATCTCTAAATAATCTAAACCCAAGGCTTGGTGAATCTGAACTTTTAACTCTTTTGATAATTTCGGTCTAACAATAATGGTTTGATGAATTTTAGTAGCCTTATCAATATCTCTATCTCTTAAAAGATTTCCTAATAATAAATATGCTTCTGTATTATTTGAATCTTTAGCAATCATACCTTTTAAGATCTTGAATGCTTTTTTATGATTGTTATCAATAATGGCTTTTAATGCCTGATTATATACTTCAATATCGCTTGGTTGTTGTGACGGTCTTTTATTTACGAAATAAACAATAATGAGTATAATGAATACAAGAAGAAAATAGGTAATATTCAAGGATGCTTACTCCTTTTCAGTAAAGCTAAACTCTTCGCCAACAGCTACATTCCTTAAACTATCAAGTTCTTCTGAAATGTCTTTATTTGTCTTAACAAGATTTGATATTTCTGATCGATAAGAAAAAACAGATTTTAATGATATAATATACCCTACAATGACACCAATCATTATAAATAGTATAAAAGCTAAATAACCAGGAATAGAATGTCCATTATCTCTAAAAAAATATATCATAATGGGCTCACTATTTTTATCAAATAGCAAAAAAGTTCCAGCTAAGATACTTAATACAAATAATACTCTTAATACTCTAAACATTATGCTCCTGTTATCTCTTTTCCACGTAAAATGACTCCAGTAGCCTCTGTAATTTCTACTGGAATGATATCCTTAATTTTACTATGATTTTTTTCTACAATCACCCATTCATTTGAATCAGTTCTTCCCGCCCAATGGTTTATCGATTTTTTACTCTCTTTCTCTATTAAAACTTGTTCAAAATTTCCAATCTTTTTCATATTTAGCTCAAGAGTATGCTTCCTTTGTAGATTAATCATCTCATTTAATCTATCTTTCTTAACTTGTTCTGAAATTTGATCTGAAAATTGTTCTGCTCTTGTATAAGGTCTTGGAGAGTATTTGAAGGTAAATGCTATATTAAATTTAATTTTTTCCATTAAATCTAATGTTTCTCTAAACTGTTCATCAGTCTCTCCCGGAAATCCTACAATAATATCTGTAGATAAACCACAATTAGGCATAATCTCTCTTATTTTCTCAGCCATATAATAAAAATGCTCTCTTGTATATGTTCTATTCATGCGTTTTAACAATTCATTTGATCCTGACTGCATTGGAAAATGAACATAATTACAAATATTATCTCTGGAAGCCATAACTTCTAATAATTCTACATTAATATCTTGTGGATGAGGCGATGTATATCTAATTCTTTTAACACCAGGAATATCAGATATTGTTAATAATAAATCAGCAAATGATTTTTTTTCATGTTTATAGGAATTTACATTTTGTCCCAATAATGTAATCTCAACATAACCTTGATCTACTGCTTTTTTTACTTCAGTAACAATACTATCAACACTTCTGCTTCTTTCTCTACCTCTAGTAAAAGGTACAATACAAAAAGAGCAAAACTTATCACAACCTCTCATAATAGAGACCCATGCATTGAATGTGTCTCCCCTGCTTGGGAACATATCTTCATATACTTCATATCTTGATAACTTAGTATCAACAATACTCTTTTTTTCTATTAGATGTCTATTCATTAACTTAGGAATATTTCTATAAGAATCGGGGCCTAAAATAATATCAACATATGGTTTATTCTTCAATAAATCATCTTTCAAGTTTTGAGCCATACAACCAAGAACTCCAATGATTAAATGTGGATTTTCTTGCTTTATCTTACGGAGATTTCCTAAACGTGAATGCACTTTAACTTCAGCATTCTCCCTTATAGCACAAGTATTAAGAAAGATAGCATCTGCATCATACAAATCTTGTGTTTTTTCTAAACCTAAATCTACTAATATACCTTCAACAAGTTCAGAATCAGCTGTATTCATTTGACAGCCATAAGTTTCAAGGACAAACCGTTTTATAGGGCTATTTTTTATTTTTGTCGTCATAAATCTTTAATTTTTTATTTGTTGGGTAATGTTGGGTAAAATTACAACCCTACCAAACTTGTGTATGTATATGAATGATTATAGGTCCCCACACAATAAAATACAATGATTTATAGAATTATCTGATATGGTATTTACCCAACAAGATTTTTGAAAAGTTGGGTAAAATTCTTACCCAATGATTAAAAGGTTAGATTCCCTTGACTAGTGATTTTATTAATTATACCCTTATTAGAGCCTTCGAGTCTCCTTTCAACTTTATCGCTATTAGGTATACCATAGTTATAATAAGAATCTTGAACATTAAAAAAGATTAAATTATCATTAGAGTCTTTAACAATAGAGTTAGTATAGCCACTAGTATTTTGTATATTCATCCTAGTCGAGAATAAACTATTTCCATTCTCATCCAACTTATAAAATTTATACCTAGAATCATTAGAATTGTCATTTCCTATAATAATAAAGCCATCTTCTGTTTGTATAATTTTTCTTGGGTTAGAAATAGGATATACATTGTAAAAATATGATATCATTTTAAAGTTTTCATCAAATCTTATAATTTTAGAATCTTGAAATAATATAAATCCATAACTGGTTTTAAAAATACCATTATCAGTACCATTATTCTGTGAATTCGAATCATATTGAATGGTATTTACTAAACTACCATTTAGATCTCTTACAATAATGTTATTATTTCCATCGTCATCGAAGTTATTGCTATATAGGTTATCATTATGTACTAAAACATCTTCAGAATCAATATTATTAACTATATCAAAGTTTGAATCTAAAACAAAATCAGAAAACAAAAAATTTCCATTTGAAAGTTCTAATAAATTACGTCTTAAAACGGAGTAATTTCCACTATATTGGGTTGTACTGTAATCTAAAGATATCGATGTAAAGTCATCATTAACTAAATCATATGTTGATGAAATTCTATGAAAGAATAGATTGCCCCTAGTTTGATCTGAGAAATCTTCAGTAGCAGAAACTAATATTATTTCTCCAGAATCTAATTCTAAAATATCTAATATTATTGAAGGATTAACACTTAATCCTTCAATAAAATTTCTTGAAATAATTTCTTTAGAAATTGGATCTATTTCAACTACTATTGGAGCTATATAGCTATGTACATAATTAACGCCGCTATCACTAGATTTATCAATATTTAATCCCGCAGAAGCCATTAAATAATTTCCATTATTAAGTATTGTTCCAACTGCACTGAAACCATTTGGAAAATGATTAATTTCTTTGCCTATGACGTTTTTAAATAAATTAAACTGAAGGTTATTATATCCTTCAGAAATATCTAAGAATACTGAACCGGGAGAACTATAGTCCGTCCCATCATATGCTTGAAAAGTAAATAAATCTGCACCGACAGAAAGAGGAGAGAAGTACGCAGTGTCATTGGATACTGTAACTGTTCCATTCGATGGAAAGTCTACAATCTCAAATGATACTGAATAACTATCCACATCCGATGCGTTCAACTTAATCGGTTTTACTTCACCTATCGTTGCCTCTACATCATATATATCATTCACATTGGGAGGATCATTGAGTGCATTCACTACAATGGTTCCATTCCCAGATCTTATAATAGATCGTCCTGAACTATCATATACAGAAAACTTAAAAGTATCGACTCCATACCAATTAGATGACGGAACATAGGTTGCAATATTTCCACTTAACGATAACGTTCCATTAGAGACTTGTTCATCAATTTGAAACACAATGGTATCCCCATCATATTCATTTGCCTGCAATGTAATATCGATAGAATTATCTTCATTAGTACTTACAGAAACATCAATAGACTCTGGGTCATCATTCACTGGATTAATGGTAATCTGAACCGATCCTTGATTACTGGATTTAGAACCATTGGATGCAAAATAAGTAAACGTATCACTTCCGTTAAAATTATTATTTGGTGTATAAGTACCTGCATTTCCACTTAAAGAAAAAGTTCCGTTTGTTGGTTGAGATGCAATCGTAAATGTAAGTGGGAGATTTGCAGGATCAGCTCCTTCTAAATTAATTACAGAAGGGACATCTTCGTTTGTAGTGAGTAAAATGTCTTCAACAACAGGTGCACTTGGTTCAGTAGGTCCGGTTGGTTCAGTAGGAGTATTACCTCCGCCACCTCCACCACCGCAAGTCCATATAAATAAGACACTGAGAGTTATAAGAAATTCTTTTTTCATCACTTTAGATTAATTTAACCCGAAGTGATCCTAATAGTAAATATAAAAAAGTAAGACTCGTTGTTGGGTAAAGTGTTGGGTAATAGACTATTATAAATAATTTATTAAGATAAAATTAACAGACATATGTCTCAAGGACAAATTTTTTGATAGGAAGGGGTTGCATTTATTTTATATATCCTGTGAAAAAATATTTTGCAGGATCTTCTACTTTTTTATTCTTATGCACTTCATAATGCAAGTGAAATCCAGCTGCTCTTCCACTGTTTCCAGACTTTCCAACCAAATCTCCTCTTTTAATTTTTTGGCCCTTCTTTACATTTATTTTATATAAATGCGCATAGATTGTTTCATAACCATAGCCATGATCGATCTTAACATACCTTCCCCAACCAGAATCATACTGAGCCTTTTTAACAACGCCATCTCCCGTTGCTATAACATCAGTGTTTAAATTAACAGCAAAATCTAATCCACGATGCATCCTTCTCTTTCCATCTATTGGATCTGTTCTATAGCCATATCCCGATCCCAAGTAGGCCTCTACAGGACTAATAGATGGAATATGTGAATACATTTTTTCGTTAGATTTAATTTTATTGAAAATAGTACTATAACTATCTTTTTCAAGATTTACAGTATATGACAAAGAATCAATCTTATCCTTAAGCTGAAACAAAATACTAGTAGCATCTTTATCTTCAATAGAAGTCTCTTCTACAGAACCTCCCGTACCTTGAATCTTAATATCTTCACTAAGAGGTGGAATTGCAGCATAAGTTCTAAGCTCTTTATCTCTTTCTTCTATTAGTAATAATTCTTGTTCGAGCTGAGTTATCTTAGTTAAAAGTTCTTGAGATACATCTGCATATTTTTCGTCTGTTTCTTTCAATTTATCTTGATAGTACTGATTAGAAAATCCTACAGATAGATAATAATTAGCACCAATAAAAATGATTAGAATTAATGCAAAACTAGCCAAAATATTTAATACTGAGAAATTGATCTGATGTAACCTATCAGAAGATAAATATTGAAATGAGAAGAATTTTTTCTTTATCATAACCTACTTACTCTCTTTATCTTCTTCTTTACTTTCATGATGAATAGACTCTTTTTTATCTGCAATTTTCTTTTTTATTTCTACAATCTTTCCAATTAAACCAAGATAGCGTTTATCTCCAACGAAGTTAAGTACATTTTTCTCCTGCGTTTTAACAAATACATACAATCCTAACTTAACATATAAACTAGATAGTTTTCTTTCTAGTTGTATAATATCTAGACGTAATTTGCTGTTATGTGTAAACTCTTCTGCTTTTTCTGAAGCAACTACGCTCCATTCAGAAACATTGTTTTTTAAATCTTCCCAAAATTTATTCATAGGGTAGAATTTATAGATGAAAACAAATATAGCAAAGAGTTTAAGAGGCTCCCAAACTAAAAATTAGTTGGGAGCCATCTCGTTTATTGGTAGCCAACCAAATTATTTTTGTTTTCTTATATAAGCAGGGACATTTAAGTCAGAACTTTGATCAAAATCATCAAATACTAAAGTAGGTCCATCTTCTGTATTGTCGCTATCTTCTTGATAGTCATCCATTTGAAAACTTGATCCCGGATTGTTTTTTTGGTATGATGTTGTATTTGGAGTATCCATAAGCTCTTCACTTTGTCTATCATAGCTACTTCGCATTCCTTCTTTTAACATTTCTTTCTGTTCAATAGGTTGACGATTAAATCCAGTTGCAATAACAGTAACTTGTAATTGATCTTCCATATTTTCATCAACACGTACTCCGAAAATAACCTTTACACCCTTACCTGCCTCTTCATGAATAAGCTTCATGGCAGCATTGACTTCCATCAGAGTCATTTTTTTATTACCAGTTATGTTTACTAAAGCTGCTTGAGCTCCACTAATTGAATGAGAATCTAATAAAGGGCTACAAATAGCTTGCTGAGCAGCTAAAACAGCTCTTTCTTCCCCTCTTGCAGTTCCTGCACCTATAACCGCATCACCCATGCCACTCATAACTGATTTAACATCAGCAAAATCAATATTTACATTTCCTTTTTTGTTAATTAAATCCGATATACTTTTAGCCGCTTGTAACAAAATAGCATCAGATTCTTTAAACCCGTCTTCAAATGTTGTAGCATTATCAACTACAGATATTAATTTTTCATTTGGCACTACAATTAAAGTATCACAAAAATTTCTCATTGAAGCGACACCCTTAAGCGCTGACTCCATTTTCTTTGAACCTTCAAATTCAAATGGTAAAGTAACAATACAAACTGTCAATATACCTAAGTCCTTACAAACTTTAGCTACCACTGGAGCTGCACCGGTACCTGTACCACCACCCATGCCAGCTGTAACAAAAACTAAGTCAGATCCAGCCACTAATGATGCTAACGCATCTGTATCATGCATAATTGCTTTGCGCCCAATCTCTGGCTTTGCTCCCGCTCCCAATCCTTTGGTTAAATCTTTCCCAATCTGCAGCTTAGTTTCTGCTGGATTACTTCCTAGATCTTGAGCATCCGTATTGATAGCAATAAATTCTACTCCATCCATACCAGAAGTAATCATTCTGTTTATTGCATTACCTCCAGCACCTCCAACTCCCAAGACCTTGATTCTTGCTCTCTGGCTTGCTAACTCATCAAATTCAAATAACATATTAATCTCCTTTTTATATTCTTTTACTCAAAAAACCCTTTCCATATACCGGAAATGCTCTTTGTAATTGATTTAAAATTTTTAACTCCAACAGTTGGGCTACTATCTTCGACATTAAATATTGGCCATGATAAAAGACCAATGAGAGTAGAAAGTTCTCTTCTATCCTCTAGATTTTCTTTAAAGACAATATTACTTATTGATAAATATTCACACTTTGTGCTCTCAAAATGTTTTTTAAATAACAAATCTAAATTTCTGACATTAGATCCACCACCCGTAATCTTAATACCTGATCTGATATCAGAGATATCCATGCCTAATAATTTTAGTTCAGACTTTATTTGATCTATAATATCTTCATATCTTAATTCAGCAATCTTAGATATTTCTTTCTTGTTGATACTCTTCGTTAAATCATCATTTTCTATAGATAGTTCGAAATTAGATTCAGAATCTGCAAAATCCGATAGCGCGGAAACATGTTCATGTTTAATGATTTCTGCTTGTTTTATAGATGTTTGAAGATATGCAGCTATATCTTTTGTAACAGACTTGGAGCCTAATGGAATAACTTTAGAATGAGTCAGATAATTATCCTTATATAATAACATGTTTGTCTTATCTGCACCTACATCTATGAATATCACTCCTAAATCTTGATCGTCCTTACTAAGGTTCGCTAATGCAGCTGCTAAACCATCAAATACTGGATTAATATCAATGCTTAAATCATTTCTAAAGCAATGGTCTATCTGTAATAGATTAAAATTTTTGATATGAATTACATGCGACTTTGCATCAATAGATCTACCAATCATACCTAAGGGATTACGTATAAGAGATGAACCATCTATAAAAAATCCTCTTTTAAGATTATGTAGTACATATCTATCTGAAGAAACTTGAATATCAGCACATTGAGTTAATAACTTTTGTTTTGTGGTCTCATCAACTTCAAATTCAGAATTATCCTTTGATCTAATTCGAGTTGATGAATTAATAGACTTGATATTTTTTCCAGATACTGAAACCCATGCATCATCATCGATACTGATTTTAGCATCTTTTTCCATTTTCTCAATTAAATATTCTAAACTGCGAAGCAATGCTTCTTTATCTACAATATCTCCATTATCCATACTATCTGTTCTTATAGATCGAATAGATAAAATTTCTATTTGATTTTCATTTATTATTCTTCCGACAGCTCCTTTAATACTAAAAGACCCTAAGTCAAAAGCTACTTGTATTCTATTCTTCATTATATTTCATTCACCACTATCTGCCTTTTATACCTTAAATCTACATATCTATAACTCTCTAATTTTTTTGTCTCTGGTAATGCATTTGCAAAAGCGTTTAAATAGTCTATTTTTGCAAAAATATTGTCACTCCCCAACAAAATTTTTGTTCTTCCATTCTTTAAAATAATCTCATACTCACTATCTTCATTAAAAACAAATTCTGATATATTGTCATATAATGAATCAAAGTTATCTTTTGAATATTTAATAACATCAATAGATTTTAAAACATTAGATGATTTGGTTTTTTTACCTTTTTCATACAGTTCTTGATTATTCTTAAAATTGGATAATATGGGTAGCGAAATTTCGCAATACTCGACAGGTAAACATACTCCCTCTGAGTCAAGAATAATTAAATCATTAGAACTAATCATAGCTAATGGCTCTCTTTCATAGATTTCTATTTTAATCGTCTTAGGAAACACTCTTGACACTTTGCAATCCTTTATATGGTCCAATGATTTTATATCATTTTTATAATCTTTTAAATTTGAAAAGAAAATATTCTGATTCTTTATACTTGTCTTATACTCTATCAACATAGTATCATCAAAATAATTTATACCTTCAATTTTTACGTTTTCTACAATAAAAATTGCATTGAATTGGGCCCATTTAACAGATCCAAAAAGGGAAATTGCTATAAATAATAGACATAATAATGGCTGACTAATAAAATCAAAAATCTTTATAAAATTATTCTTCATAATTTATCAATCTCCTCAGCATTAAAGCCTAATAATTTCACTTCTAGATTTAGTTCAATATTAAATTTTTCTTTTACAGTATTCTTTGCTTTCTTAATAAGAGATATCATATCATCAGCTTTTGCATCTCCATTATTCACAAAAAAGTTGGCATGCTTATTGGAAATCTTAGCACCTCCTATTGAAAATCCTTTTAATCCTGACTGGTCTATTAACATTCCAGCAGAATGTTTAGTAGAAGGATTCTTAAATACACTACCTGCAGAACGATAGTTCAATGGTTGCGTATTCTTTCTTCCTAATTTTGCTAAATCAAAATTATCCTGAATGATTTTTTTTGGTGATTTTTTAAGCTTAAATGTTGCTGACAATAAAATAATATCTTTACTGAAAGAAGATGATCTATAAGAAAAATCAATGTCTGCTTTAGAAAGTACTTGAATTTCATTTCTCCCATTTAATAACTCTACAGTTTCTAAATTTTCTGAAATCTCTCCACCCCAGGCACCCGCATTCATCATCAATGCACCGCCAAGTGTTCCTGGCACTCCAATAAGATTTTCTAAGCCTTTTAAATCATGCTTCATAGATTCTCTTACCATCTTACCCAACATAATTCCACACTCTACATAAATCTTATCTACATCAATATTAATTGTTCTTAAGCAATGTTTAATCGATACTACAACACCCTTAATACCCTGATCACTTATCAATAAATTTGATCCTGAACCTATAATAGTCACTGCCTGTTTATGTTCTTTACTCAATCTAACAATGTCGATTAAATCCTTCTTGTTTGATGGTAACACAAATAATTCAGCTGGACCTCCAATTCCATATGTGGTATGCTTCTGCATTATTTCATTAACAGAAACAGTTGCATTGGTCGTACCTATAATCTTTTGTCTCAAAGACTCAATCATCTCATATTCTCAGTTAATTTATCTGCATATCTCCAAATATTACCCGCTCCAATAGTCAAAATAATGTCACCTTCATTATACTTGCTTTGTATATCTTTAAGTAAAGAGTCTATAGTAATATCAAATACATTTTTATGCTTTAATTCTTTAAGATGTTCACTAATTCTTTCAGAGCTAATAGAAAGATCTAATTTTTCTCTTGAAGCAAAAATCTCAGTAATAAAAATCAAATCAGCATCGAAGAGAGACTCTGCAAAATCTTTATAAAATTCTTTAGTTCTAGAAAAAAGATGTGGTTGAAAAACAACAAGCAATCTTCTATTCCAATTACTCTTAACTGCTTGAATCACACTTAATACTTCTACCGGATGATGAGCATAATCATCAATAATAGTTAAGTTTTTGTTATGAACTTTAACATCAAATCTTCTTTTTACGCCTGAGAACATTTTTAAGCTTTGGCTAATATTCTCTATTGATAAGCCCATCGTTTTACATACTGATATGGCTGCTAAAGCATTTAAAATATTGTATGTACCTGGAACAATCATTGAAAATGTATAGTTTTTATCTTTATGAACTACATCAAATGCAACTTTTCCATCATTATGAATAATGTTTATGGCTTTGAAATCAACATCATCAGACTCTATGCCATAAGTAACTATCGGCTTGTTAATGAATGGTATAATAGATGCAGCATTATCAGAATCTTTACAAATACTAACCATTCCATAAAAAGGCACTGAATTAGCAAATTGAAGAAAAGCATTTTTTAGATCGTCTAAATCTTTATAACAATCAACATGTTCCAAATCAATATTATTAATTACCGCTATAGTTGGAGAAAGTTCTAAGAAACTTCTATTAAACTCATCAGCCTCTACTACGAAAGTATCACCAGCGCCTAGAACAGAATTAGTATTTATAGATTTAACTACACCTCCCACAATAATGGTAGGATCTAAATTAGAATCCTTTAATATTGAACCAATCATAGAGGTTGTAGTAGTTTTACCATGGGTTCCAGAAATCCCCACCGTAGAGCTTTTTAATTTCGCAAGCTGCGATATCATTTGTGCTCTAGAATAACATTGAATATCTCTATCATTTGCTTCAATCAATTCAATATTATCTTTAGGAATAGCATCAGAATAGACTACAATTTCAGCTGTTGATATATTTTTCTTATCATGACCAATTGATATAGTGATATCCAATTTTTTAAGCCTATTAATATTTGGTGATTCAGATAAATCTGAACCAGTAATCTTGAAATCTTGATTGTGCAGAAGCTCGGCAATTCCGCTCATTCCAATGCCGCCTATGCCAATAAAATGTATTCTTTTTATACTAGATAGCATGTAAGTGCTCCATAATACTATTACTTATAATCTTTATTGAATCAGGATTATTTATTCTTTCAATATTTTGTTTCATTGAACTATATACTCTGTCATTTTTACAGATTTCATTAATTTCTTTTGATAGCAAAGAAATAGTTAAATCTTTTTCTTCAATTAAGAGTGCTGCAAACTTTTCCTCTAGATATTTTGCATTAAAAACTTGATGATTTTCTGCTGCAAACCTGAAAGGAATAAGAATTGAAGGCTTCTTAAATTCTAATATTTCAGAAACTGTCATAGCGCCAGATCTGGAAACTATCAAATCACATATATCATATAAATATGGCATATTATCAACGAAGGAAAGTACTTTGATTGATTCAGTATTATAATGCTTATACTTATCGTAATGCTTTAGACCTGCAATCCAAATAATATTAATATTATTTAACATCTTATTATCAATACATTCTGAAATAATATTATTAAGGAATACTGAACCTTGGCTTCCTCCTAATATCAATACAGTTCTTTTAGTCTGATCTAAAGATAAAGACATATCTTTTTGGCTATGATTATAAATTGGATTACCCGTAAAAAGAATGTCGCTATTTTTTAAATATTTCTTCGCATTATCAAAACCGAGAAATACTTTTCTTGCTTTAGACCCAAATATTCTAGTTACTAATCCTGGAAATGAATTTTGTTCATGTAAAAAATATGGTACGTTAAATATTTTTGCTATCTGGAGAGGTATAAATGAAGCATACCCTCCCGTTGCAATCACTAAGCTAGGTTTATTCTTCATAAAGAAAAAACTGACTTTAACTAAGCCAAAAAATAATTCAAAGAATAATAAGCAATTTCTTGCTATTGCATATAATGAAAAAGATCTATTGAATCCCTTAATTGGTATGAGCAAACTTTTCATATTTTCAGAAATAATTTTCTTTGATTCAATTCCATATTTTGATCCGATATAATATAAATTATTATTTTCCATTTTCTTTTCAAGTTCATTCTTAATAGCCATTAATGGATAGTAATGTCCTCCTGTTCCTCCTCCACAAAAGATGATATTACGCTTATCCATCAACTCGGAGTCTCCATTTTTTAACTTTAAATTTTCGTTGTGCTTTACTGATATTCAATAAAATTGCTACCATTAGTAGGTTGATAATCAATGAAGATCCTCCATAACTAATAAATGGAAGTGGAACACCTGTAACTGGTATAACACCAATTACTACACCAATATTTATTAATGCATAAAATGTAATACTCAAACCGAAACCTATAGAAAGAATAATACCAAAAATATCGTTTGATTTTTTAGAAATCTGAATAGCTCTAAATAAAATAACTATGTACGCTATCATTACCATAACGCCTACTATAAAACCTAGCTCTTCTCCAATAATAGCAAATATAAAATCAGTATGTGTCTCTGGTAAATATGAGTGCTTCTGTATGCTTTCTCCAATACCCATACCTGTGACACCTCCTTGTCTTAACCCAATCAAAGCCTGACTAGATTGATATCCAACATTTCCTGCTGAATTAGGATCAAGGAATGATAATATTCTACTCAATGCATAATTCTTATTATTTAAAATAAAAATCCCAATTGCTCCTACTGACAGAACACCTATGGTTCCTATTTGAGGTAATGATACTCCACCAATAAATAATAAAGCAAATACAATAGTTAACAAGATTATGGCTGTTGAGTTATCTGGTTGCATAATAATCATTAAACAAATAGGTAAAACCCAACATAATGGGATTAAAATCCCTTTAACAAATTGATGCATATATTTATAATTTCTATCTATATAATCAGCTAAAAACAAGATCACTGAGAATCTTGCTAAATCAGATGTTTGGAAAGAAATCGGACCAATAGATAGCCATCTACAAGAATCCCCATCACAGCCTTGAACTCGCGTATATACCAATAATAGAAATGATCCAACCATTAATACTGGAGCTAAATATTGTAGTTTTCTATAATTGAGATGAGATGCAATAAGAAAGACTATTATTCCTGGAATAAATTTAAGTAATTGATTTTGTAAAAAATATATACGTGAAGCTCCATCAGTGATTTCAAGAGATTTGATCCAGCTAGCACTAAATAAAATTGATAAACCAAAAATGGTTAATAATATTACTGTCCACAATAACCATTTATCCTGCTTTCTTTCTTTAATATTCATGAATAGTGCCTTTCTACTATACTTTTAAAACAATCGCCTCTTTCTTCAAAATTTTTGAATTGATCATAACTAGCACATCCCGGAGACATTAACACAGAGTCTCCTCTTTCTGCTAAGCTCATTGCGGAATTAATCGCTTGTTCGAACTCTTCAATCTTTAGCACTTCTAATGATTCAGAAAGTGAATGGTGTATATCATCTGAAGCAACACCATATGCAATTATAGATTTTATAGAATCAGAGTACTCTAGAATTGCTGAAAAATCAGATTCCTTAGGAAGTCCTCCCATTATTAGTATAATATTTCTATCTATAGAATCTATTGCTACTTGAACAGATGCAATATTTGTAGCCTTTGAATCATTAATAAACTTGATACCATCTACCTCTTTAAATATCTCGAATCTATGGTGTAATCCTTCAAATTTTTTCAAAGACTCAAAAATATCTTTGTCATCTAATTTTAAATGTGAAGCAATAGTAGCAACACCTATAAAGTTAGATACATTATGAATGCCCAATAATTGACATTCATCTATATGAAGGGTCTCATTGCTATGAGATGATTCTATTTTTTTATTTTCTAAATAAAATGTGCTAAAATTTTTATTTAAAGAATAGGCTGTAAATACTCTATCTATTTTTTCTATTTCATCGGATAAAATATTATCATCATGATTGTAGATTATTAAATCGTCATCATTCATATTTTTAAAAAGACCCATCTTTGAGTTAGTATAATCGAGAAAATCTTCATATCTATCTAAGTGATCATGGGAAATATTTAAAATCATTGCTATATCAGGTTTAAACGTATCAATATCATCAATCTGGAAGCTAGACAACTCTAATATGCAAAAATCAGTGTTTAATTTTTTAGATATATTTTCTTCATAAATCATTTCTGAGAATGGGGTTCCTATATTTCCACTTTTTACAACATTAAATTTTTTCTTTAACACCTCATATAAGCATGTAACAGTAGTAGTCTTTCCATTAGTGCCTGTTATAGCAATGATTTTTAAATCTGATAGCCTATAGGCAAATTCAATTTCACTTATCATTTCTATATTACTTTCTAATATATCTTGAATTATTTTGATATCATTTGGTATGCCAGGTGATTTTATAATTAAATCTGAATTAAGAATTCTATCAGAATGAAACCCTAGCTCAATATCAACACCCATATCTGTTAATTCTTTAGCATATATCTCATTAATATCTGATTTACTATCTGATATAAAAACATTGGCACCAAGAGAGGAAGCTAACTTTGCGGCCCAATAGCCACTAACTCCCAATCCAAGAATACCAATATCTCTATTCTCTATATTCATGATTTTATTTCCGCCTTTAATTCTACTCTTGTTCCTTTTTCTATTTTTGATCCAGGTTCTACAGATTGAGAAATTATTACTCCCATACCAGATACTATTTTGGGGTTAAGTCCTTTTTTGGCTAAAGTCATAAATGCACTATTGACATTTTTACCAATTACATTGGGCATTTCTACTATTTCAATATCTTGTGATTTTTTATCATTTTTTTGAAGTAGAACTGGATCAGAATTTTTGGCTTTTAACTTTTTATTAAATTTCTTATCTGTTATCTCTTTATCGATATTAATAATACGCTGCATAACGGATTTAAATACCGGAGCTGCGGACATTGAACCCCAATGATAGTTACTAGAAACTGATGCTCCATCAATTATGATTAATGCTAATAATTGAGGATCCTCCTTTGGAAAAAATCCTACAAAACTAGCTAAAAATTCTGATTCTGAATATTCACCGTTTATAACTTTTTTAGATGTTCCTGTCTTCCCGGATACATCCCATCCGACTAATCTAGCTCCCTTTCCACTACCATTTTCAACTGCATAGGATAACATATCTTTTAATATTTCTGCATCTGACTGCGATAAAATTCTTTTTCTAAGTTTTTGTTGATTTTTCAAAATTGTATCATCACTTTTTTTAACTTCGTCAATCATATATGGTTTCAATAAAAATCCACCATTTGCAATTGCTGCATATGCCATAGCGATTTGTATCGGAGTAACAGAGACCTCATAACCTATAGGAACGCTATGCATAGATGATAAACTCCATCTTTTAGCTTCATAGACTGTTCCACTCTCCTCACCAGTTGGATTAAGACCAGTTTTAGATCCAAAACCAAATTCTTTTGCTTGATTATAAATCTTATTTTTTCCTAAGGATTCAGCAATTTTTATTGTACCTATATTACTTGAATAAGCTAAAATTTCTTTAACAGTAAGAACGGAATGTGGCACAGAATCTTCTATCATTTTTATATCATGAAAATTATATGGGCCTTCAACATTATATTCATCTATAGGATTTATATCATTCTTAAGGGCTGCTGCAATAGTAACCACTTTAAAAGTTGAGCCAGGCTCTAATGTATCTAAAAGCAATCTATTTTTTTGATATTCTACCTCAAAATCTTGTGGATTATTAGGGTTAAAATCAGGAACGCTGACCATGGATACTATTTCTCCTGTTTGAGGATTTAATATTATTCCCATTGCAGACGATGCTTCAGTCTTCTCTATTTGATCAATTAATTCCTCTCTTAAAATTGCTTGATATTCCTTATTAATAGTTAAATAAATATCTGATCCATCTTCGGGAGCTTCATATGGTAAAGTAGGATCAGAAATACGTTTACCCAATCCATTACTCTTAAAAACTCTGGAACCAATTTTAGGCTCTAAATATCTGTTATATTGAGATTCTAATCCAGAAATTCCTACATCATCTACATTAGTAAATCCAATAATTTGACCAAATAAATTTTCTTCAGGATAATATCTTTTATAATCCTGATTGATGATTAATGCATCTCCATATTTTGACTTTAATTTTTGACAATTTCTTATGGTCTTTTTTTCTAACTGTACATAAGATTTTCCAACATTAAACTTGGAAATATAAATACCTAAATCAGTACCTGTACAATCTGATAAATCTCTTAAAAAAGTATCTTTATTGGTGATTTTTGTTGGACGTACTCCAATATTATAAAAAGTTAAATTTTGAGTGATATTATTACCATTTATATCGAAAATATTTCCTCTTTTACCTTTAATCATTTCTACTTTCATACCCTGAGGATTTTCAACTCTATCTATAATTTGAATTGTAAATAACTCGTATATAAAAACAACCCAAAAAAACATGATAAGAGTGCTTACAAATCGTATTCTATTTTTAAATTTTAGATAATTTTTAGTCATTAGTTATTTTCACAATAAGTGTTTCTGGTTTACTTGCTATTAATCCAATTTTCTTTGCTTTTTTTGAAATAACATCTGCTCTTTTCATCTTCTCCACAGAATTAATTTTTAATGTAAGATCTTCATCCAATTGAGCTAATGTTTGTCGATTAAAATCGATACTAGCTTGAGTTTTATCTATCTCTATGAAAGCGGCTAAATATAAAGAAATTGTTCCTACAGTTAGCACAAACATTAGAGTCCATTTTATATTTTCTCTTTTTTCATTTTGTCTCTTTGTTAATCTTTTTTTCCTAGATTTTTTACGTTTAGGTTTAGTTAGTCTTGTCCATTTGGCAAGATTTGTAAATAGATTAGCCAATTTTTTCTCCTACTCTCATTTTTGCACTTCGAGATCTCTTATTATCAAATATTTCTTCATCTGTAGGTATAAAAGGTTTCTTTGATAGAACTTTTAGTTCTTTATTTAATTTCAACTCTTTGAATTTGTGTTTGACCATTCGATCTTCCATAGAATGATAGCTGATAATGACAATCCTACCTTTGGGCTTAAGAAACTTCATAAAATCATTTAAAAATGACTCTAAATGATCTAATTCATTATTTGTTTTTATCCTCAGTGCTTGAAAAATTCGTGAATATGTTTTAATACGATATTTATACGCTGTCATTCGACTAATAATGCTAACTAGTCTATCAGCATTTATTTCTTCGCTTGATTCCTTTATCGCTCTAGCAATTCTAAAAGAATTCCTTTCCTCTCCAAATTCATTAAAAATATTAGTAAGCTCTCTAACTGATGAATTTTCAATAATTTCTTGTGCTGTTAATCCATCGTCTTTATCATCAAATCTCATATCTAAAGACGAATTATATCGATGGGAAAATCCTCTTTGATTATCCTCCAACTGAAAAGAAGAAAGACCTAAATCTAAAAGCATTCCATCAACTTGCTTAATATCTAGTTTTCTACAAGCATCTTCTAGATTAGTATAACTAGCATGAACTAATTTAAAGTTATCAAATACATTGAGTCTTTTTTTTGCAATTTTGATTGAATTTGAATCTCTATCAAAACCTATCAGAAATCCTTTTTTAATATGTTCAAGAATTTTAACTGAATGACCACCAAGACCTACTGTGCCATCGATATAAAATCCATTCTCTTTGATATTTAGATTATTAATTGATTCCGTCAGCATAACTGGATAATGGCCATAGCTTTCTGACGAAATTGAAGTCATCAGATATTGACTCTCTTGGAAAGCTCTTCATAGGATTCTTCATCAATGCTTTGTTCAGAATCTGATATTTCCAATGTAGCATTATCCCATATTTCAATTTTATTTAAAACACCTATAATGGTTATATCTTTTAGAATATTTGCATATTCAATTAAACTTTTTGTTAGTATTAATCTTCCCTGATCATCTGAAGATACTATCTTAGCATGTCTTAAATGATTTCTTAAAAAAGTACGATTTGTTCTAGATAAAGAAGATAATTGACTTAATTCTTTTTCAATCTTTTCCCATTCGCCCAAAGGGTATACCCAAATACAGCGATCAATACCTCTTGTTATCACAAATCTATTTTTATCTGACTTGTGAAGTTGTTTACGAAATATTGATGGAATATTGATTCGATTTTTTGAATCAATAACGAAATCATATTGTCCTGTAAATGTATATTGGCTACGCATAATAAACGGGAATTAAGGGAATTTAACCCACAATTCACCACTTATCTTAATATATATGTGACGTCTATGTCAATAAGTTTGTTATAAACTGAATAAAAAGATGATAAAAAAGAAATGGGCTATAAGCGGATAAGTTAAAACTATTTATTTTTTGGTATATATTTTGTAATGGAAACTGACAAAGGATCAGCTATAAGATCTACTTTTACTGGGAAATCGTTGATTATACTTTTAGAAAAATCGCTAAAAGTATCTTTTGAAAAAAATATCAATTCAAAATTAATCGTATTTGCAATTAAAAAAGTTTTATCATCTCCATTCCAAATCTCAGAGAAAGAATTTGATTGATTAGTGCTTACATCATCAAATACAAAATATTCTTTTCCAGATACTCCATCTGAATATTCAATGTAATTTTCATTATTTGATTTAAATCGAATAGTGATTGGAAATGAAAAAGCTTCCTCACTTAAAATTTCCTGAGTTCTTATAGCATATAGATCTTCTAAATCAGATTGAGATATTCTGAGTTCTTTTTCTTTGTCAGCATTAGAGATGTCAGAAGAATTATTAAGTGCAAAACTTAATAAAATTAGAATAAAGAATATAACTGCTCCAATCAAGATATTTGGATTAAATACCTTATCCGTATTGATAATATCAACAAACTTCAAATTTTTATCCTCATCTTCCACTTTTTCTTTTTTAGTTTTTAATTTATTTGGAGGATTTTTTTGATTAAGAAAATCATTTAATTCTTCAATACCTTCATCGATATCTACACCAATTTCTTTAAGATATGCTTTAAAAAATAATCTTACATATACACTAGAAATTTCAGAAAATTTACCGGACTCAATAGCCTTAAGACTTACAATGTCTATTTTAGTCCTGCGCTGGATATCTTCAAGTGAAATTTTATTTTCTAATCTAAATTTTTTATATCTGGAGTAGAAAATCATAAATTATCTAATATTGTTTTTATTTTACTCATTTTGAATTTCTTCAATGGAAAACCTACGATATTATTGTAGCATCCGTCAATATGTTTAATTAAAATATTTTCGGCATCTTCAATATTGTAAGCACCAGCTTTATCTAAAACATTAAAGGATTCAATATAATTTTCTATGATAGATTTAGATAGTTTTTTAAAAGTAACATCCGTTTTATCAAATATAGTAATGGCTTTTCCGTCATAAAAAAGGCTTAACCCACTTATCACAGAATGAGTTTTATTGGATAATTTATCAATAATTTTAAATGCTTCATTATCTGAAGATGGTTTACCTATGATTTCACCATTAAAATCAATAATAGTATCGCCTGATAGCACATGACTATCTTTATAGCCTCTCCATACATGAGATGCTTTACTTTCTGATATCCTCAAGACATAATCAATTGACTCTAAATTATCGTTGTTTGATTCATCTATATTTGGTGATATACATTTGAAATTATAACCTAAATCTTCTAGAATTTTCTTTCGTCTTGGAGAACTTGATGCTAATATTATACCCATTGTTTTAGTTATTTTTTTTGTAGTTAAATTTAAATAATTTAGGGAGGATAAATAATGGACCAAACTAAAATAGTTAAAAAAACATACTCAAAATATGTGAAGTCTCTTCCTGTTGCTAGAGATTTTTTCAATCGACCATTAACCTACACAGAAAAAATACTTTTTTCACATTTAAGCGAACCATTAGAATCTATTCCAGAAAGAACAAAAACATTTTGTTGTATAAAACCTGATCGAGTCGCTATGCAAGATGCAACAGCGCAAATGGCATTGCTGCAATTTATTAATGCTGGGATGGAAACAACAGCTGTTCCTAGCACTGTCCATTGCGACCACTTAATTACGGCTATTAATGGGGCAAAAGATGATCTAGACAATGCGCTTATTACAAATAAAGAAGTTTATAATTTTTTAATATCTGTTTGTGAAAAATATGGTATCGGTTTTTGGAAACCAGGTGCAGGAATTATTCATCAGACTATATTGGAAAATTATGCATTTCCTGGATCTTTAATGATTGGAACTGATTCACATACTCCGAATGCTGGAGGATTAGGAATGATTGCAATTGGTGTAGGTGGAGCTGATGCTGTGGATGTCATGACAGATTCACCATGGGAAATAAATTGGCCTGGCATTATTGGAGTTAATCTGGTTGGAGAATTAAAAGATTGGGCTTCCCCTAAAGATATAATACTTAAGCTAGCTGGAATTTTAACAGTTAAAGGCGGTACCGGGAAAATCATTGAATACTTTGGAGAAGGAACAAAAACAATAAGCTGTACAGGTAAAGCAACTATAACTAATATGGGCGCTGAAGTTGGAGCAACTACCTCACTATTCCCTTATGACGAAAAAATGTTTGAATACTTAGTGGCTACTTCAAGATCTGATATTGCAAAATTAGCAGAAGAGTTAAAAGATGATTTAAAAGCAGATGATGAAGTAATAGAAAATCCAGAAAAATATTACGATGAAGTAATTGAAATCAATTTATCTGAACTTGAACCTCATATTGTTGGGCCATACAGCCCCGATCTTTCTAGAAAAGTGTCAGATATGCCAATGGCTATTAAAAATAATAATTATGATGATGATCTAAAAGTTGGACTAATTGGAAGTTGTACTAATTCATCTTATGAAGATATTGAGAAAGCTGCTCACGTTGCAAAACAAGCATTAGATCAAGGATTAAGAGCTAAATCAGAATTTTATATTACTCCAGGATCTAATCAAATAAAAGCTACTATGGAACGCGATGGATATACAGAAATCTTTCAAAAACTAGGCGGAAAAGTACTTGCGAATGCTTGTGGACCATGTATTGGGCAATGGAAAAGATCTGGAATTAAAGATGGAGAAAAAAATACGATAATCACATCATTTAATAGAAATTTTGCCAAAAGAAATGATGGTAACGCAGCTACTGAATCTTTTGTAGCAAGTCCAGAAATCGTAACAGCGCTAGCTATTGCAGGCAAGCTTAGTTTCAACCCTTTAAAAGATTCTATCTTAATGGAAAATGGGGACAAATTTATGTTTGACGCTCCTATTGGTTCAGAACTACCTGCTGATGGCTTTGCAGATATAGAAAGTAGTGATTTTCTATCAGGAAATTTAAATCCATCTGTAGAGATTATTATAGATAAAGATAGTAAGCGACTACAGACATTAGAGCCATTCCAAAAATGGAATAATAAAGATATTAAAAATTTACGCGTTTTATTAAAAGCTGAAGGGAAATGTACTACCGATCATGTATCTCCAGCTGGACCGTGGTTAAAATATAGAGGACATCTTGAAAATATATCTCAAAATATGTATTCTGGTGCACTAAATGCATATACACAATCTACTGGAGAAGCAATAAATGCTGACACTAAAGAGCAAGGTGATATTTACGAGGTTGCAAAATATTATAGCTCAAATTCTATTGATTGGATAGCAGTTGCTGATGAAAACTATGGAGAAGGATCTAGCAGAGAACATGCAGCCATGGAACCAAGATTTATGGGCTGTAAAATTATTTTAGCAAAAAGCTTTGCAAGAATCGCTCAAACAAATTTAAAAAAGCAAGGAATCTTACCTTTAATATTTGAAGACAAATCAGATTATGAAAAAATTGAAGCTTTTGATACTATATCAACTCTTAACTTAAATGAGTTTGGTCCAACAAATAATATTAATCTAAGCCTAAATAAACCTGACGGCTCTACATATGTTATTAAAACAATCCATACTTTTTCAGAAAATCAAATCTCATGGTTTAAAGCTGGATCTGCTCTAAACCTAATCGCAGATCAATTAAATTGAATAATATAGAAACAATTAATAAAGATTGGGATTTTGTAATTGGGATAGAAGTGCATGTACAATTGGAAACAGAATCTAAAATGTTTAGCACATGCGAATATACTTATGGAAAAAATCCAAATACTCTTACCTGTCCCACTTCTCTTGGATTACCAGGTGCATTGCCTTCAATAAATGAAAAAGCGATAGATTTTGCTATTAAATTTGGTAGTGCAGTTAACGCTAAAATACATTCCTCTTTTTCGTTTGCCAGAAAGCACTATTTCTATCCTGACCTACCAAAAGGATATCAAATATCTCAATTTGATAAACCTATTGTTACAGGTGGAATTGTACCCATTTGGTGGAATAATAAAAAATATGATATTAAATTAACAAGAGCTCATTTAGAGGAAGATGCAGGTAAATCAACCCACAATTCCTCAAACAATAATAGTCAGGTAGATTTCAATAGAAGCGGTGCCCCATTAATAGAAATTGTAACTGAACCTGTATTAACACACCCAGTACAAGCAAAAATATTTATTCAAAGAATAAAACAAATTGTTAATTATATAACGATTTCTAACGCTGAAATGGAACAAGGAAAATTAAGATGTGATGCCAATATATCTATCAAGAAAAAAGGTGTTAAAGAATTTGGTACCAAAACAGAAATTAAAAATATTAATTCTTTTAGAAATGTACAAAAAGCAATTGAATCTGAGATTAAAAGGCAACATCAACTATTAGAAAATGGCCATCAAGTAGAGCAAGCAAGCCTTACTTGGAATAATGAAAAAAATACTGCAGAGATTATGCGAGTTAAAGAAAATGCTGACGACTATAGGTATTTTCCAGATCCTGACTTGCCTCCAGTTACAATTAAAAATTCAAAAATAGAATCCATAAAAGAAATTTTACCGACTTTACCCTTTGAATTTGAAAATAAATGGATAAATACATATAATGTCAAGCCAGAAGAAGCAATTACCCTTGCTAGCACAAGATATATTGCTTCTTACTTTGAAGAAATGATTAAACACAACGTTGACCCTAAAAATGCAAGTAAATGGATTACTGGTGAATTGTTTCGATTATTCAATGAAATAAACATACCCTTTGACCATAATAGAATTTTAGCAAAAGATTTAGCAAAAATCATTTCTTTAAATGATTCAGAAGAAATAACTACAAATTCTGCAAAAGAAATCTTAAGAAAACTATTCGACTCCAACAAATCAATAGAAGCAATTATGAATGAAGAAGATTATCTAAGTAGTACAAGTAACAATATAGAAGATATCGTTAATAAAGTATTAAAAGAAAACCCAAACGAAGTTGCAAGATTCAAAAATGGCGAAGAAAAACTAATGAGCTATTTTATTGGTAAAATGATGAAAGAATCAAAAGGAAGAATTAGTCATAAAATTATTAGTGAAGAATTAATAAAAAAGCTTAAATAATTTTTCTACTATAACTGCTATCCCAATCATTACAAAAATAAATCCTATTAGTACTAACCCTTCCATAATTAAAACTTTTTGCCTTTAGCAGACAACTCTTTAATCACAGAGTCTATACCTTTTTTATCAATGATTTTCAGACCTTTTGCAGATACTTTTAGCGTAACAGATTTGTTTAAGCTATCAACCCAGAAAGTTTTTTTCTGTAGATTTACATCAAACCTTCTTCTGGTCTTATTATGAGCATGACTAACATTGTTGCCATACATTACTTTTTTTCCTGTTACTTCACAAACTCTTGACATTTTTTAACCTTTTATGTTTAAGTTTAATTAAACTCCGGCAAATTTAAACCAATAATTGAACCTAACAAACAAAAAGAATATGTTTGATTTAAATAAAAAAATAGAGATTGGATCTCTAACACTAGACTTCCCTTTCTTTCTAGCTCCTATGGCAGGAGTCACTGATTATGCATACAGAGTCATTGCGAAAGAATTTGGTGCAGGTATTGTTTATTCAGAATTCGTATCAGCACATGGAATCATAAGGAAAAATGAAAAAACTCTAAAAATGATTGAATTTTCAGAATTTGAAAGACCTATTGGAATTCAAATATTTGGAGATACCCCTGAAGTCATGGAAAAAGCTGCTCGACTAGTATATGAGCAATTTAAGCCTGACTTAATTGATATTAACTACGGATGTCCTGTTCCAAAAGTAACCAAAAAAGGTGCTGGATCTGCAGCGTTAAAAGATTTATGCTTAATGGAAGATATCACTGCTGCAGTTGTTGAATCTGTCAAAGAAGTTCCAGTAACTGTAAAAATGAGAGCAGGTTGGAATTCTGAAAACATCGTGAGTACAGAGGCAGGTATAAAATTAGAAAAAATTGGTATTAAAGCTATCACATTACATCCAAGAACAACTGTTCAGCTCTATAAAGGAAAGGCTGATTGGTCTCTTATTAAAGAATTAAAAGAAAATGTAAAAATTCCAGTAATAGGAAATGGTGATATACAAACTATAGAAGATATTGAAAGAATGTTCTTATCGACAAAATGTGATGGAATTATGATTGGTAGAGCCGCACTTGGGAATCCTTGGTTTTTTACTCAAATTAAAAAATATATGAAAAATGAAGATTTCAATGACATAAGTTTGAATGAAAGATTAGATGTTTGTGAGAAGCATTTAGATCTCTTGGTTGAAACTCATGGAGAAGTTGTAGGTACAAATAATATGAGAAAACACTTCGGTTGGTACTTTAAAGGCTTTAAGCATGCTTCCGAGTTAAGAAAAAAATTAGTTTTAGTAAAGAATTATTCTCAAATGAAGGATATTTTAACTAATATTAGGCACTAAAAACAAAAGGATAAATTATGGACAAAAATTTTAAAGCAGTTAATGCTCCAATTATAAATTTTGAGCCCGGCTCAAAACATCGTGAAGAATTAATAAAAGAGATTGAAAGACAATCAAATAGAGAAAAAGAGATTCCAGTAATTATTCATGGAAAAGAATATTATACCGGTAACACAAAAACGTGTACAAAACCTCATAATCATCAACATATTCTAGGAACATATCATGAAGCTGGAGAGAAAGAGATTGAAATGGCAATAGAATCTTCTCTTGAGGCATGGAAATCTTGGTCAAACACTTCTCTTGACTACAGAGCTTCAATTTTTAAAAAAGTTGCTGACTTGATTGATGGCCCTTACAGATATAAGATTAATGCTGCAGCAATGCTTGATCTTGGAAAAAGTGTTTTTCA
>JAAZXT010000054.1 GCA_014240005.1 Fidelibacterota bacterium
AAAAAATAACTTATCAAAAGATGAGTTAGCATACTTTGAATCAAAAAATATCAAACAAGGTCTTGATTTAAAAGGTGGTATATATATTGTTCTCGAAGTAGACCTCCCTCAGCTTGTTAATACTCTCGCTAAAAATAAAGACAAAAAATTTGATACATTTTTAGAAGAATTAAGTGAAGATTATAAAAATAATAGTACTGACTTCTTTACTCTGTTTGAAGAAAAAGCATTAGAAAAAGATTTAAAATTACCTAGATATTTTATTAGCTACGGTAAGACAAAAGATCAAATCATTGAACAATTAAATCTTCAATCAGCAGATTCAATTAATAGAATTATTGAAATTATTCAAAATCGTGTAGATCAATTTGGTGTTGCAGAGCCTACAATTCAAAAACAAGGTAACAACAGAGTTATTGTTGAGCTTGCAGGTGTACAAGATTCTGAAAGAGCTAGAGACTTACTACAAAGCACTGCTCTACTCGAACTTATGATTGTAAAAGATATAGAAAGTACTAATACTATTGTAAGACAGATTGATAATCTAGCTGCAATGAATATTGAAAAAACTAATGATGATGTTGATCAGTTATTTGATACAAATAACTCCGATCAGAATAGCTTAGGATTCTCTTCATTGTTGGTAGCCGTTGGTAGCGATCTAGCAATATCTACAAGTAATTTATCTAAGCTACAAAATATCTTAAATCAAGATAATGTTAAGCAAGTATTAGATGCAACCGGGAGTCTATTCCTTACTGGCAACTCTGCTATAACTTTAATAAATGATTTTGGTGAAGAAGAAGAAGTTTATCTCCTCTACCATCTAGTAGATAATGCAGAACTAACAGGTGGTGTAATAGAAGATGCACAAATGAGATTAAGCCAGTCTGGTGTTAGTGCTGGACAAGCTACAGTACAAGTAGAAATGAGCAATGAAGGATCAAGAGAATGGGCAAGAATTACTGGATCTAATATCAATAAAAGAATTGCAATTGTATTAGACAAAAAAGTACATATGGCTCCAGTGATCAGAAGTCAAATTTTTGGTGGTGGTACTGTTATTGAGGGTATGGATTCTATCCAAGAAGCAGAAGATATTGCGATTGTATTGCGTGCAGGGTCTTTACCTGTTCCAGTTACAATCCAAGAAGAAAGAACTGTTGGTGCATCACTTGGTGCAGATTCGGTTAGCAAAGGAACGTACTCAATGTTAGTAGGATTATTAATTGTAATCTTATTTATCATATTCTATTATAAGCTATCCGGTTTTATTGCAAGCTTTGCTGTTATTTGGACATTAATCTTATTACTAGGCATCCTAGCATTGCTGGGAGCAACATTGACCCTACCGGGAATTGCTGGATTAATTTTAACGGTAGGTATGTCTGTAGATGCTAATGTAATTATTTTTGAAAGGATTAAAGAAGAATTAAGAAATGGAAAATCTGTACGCTCTGCTATTGATGCAGGTTATGAAAGAGCAATTACCACTATTGTGGATGCAAATCTAACCACTGGTATAGCTGCAGCAGTATTATATCAATATGGAAGTGGTCCAATCAAAGGATTTGCAACTGTATTATTCTGGGGTATTATTGTCAGTATGTTTACAGCAATAATTGTAACAAGATTTATTTTTGACTATGTCACATCAAAGAGAACTATAGAAAAATTGAGTATATAATTATGAAATTTATAGAAAATACAAAAATTAAATTTATGTCTTACAAGAAGGTGGGATTTGCACTATCAGCTACTCTTGCAGCTGGATCGCTATTCTTATTAATGCTTGGTTTAAATCTTGGTATTGATTTTAAGGGAGGTACTGCGATTGGATTAAGTTTTGACGAAGAAGTAAGTATTCAAGAGATAAGATCTGTTATGGAATCCATATCTGTTGGAGATCAAGAATTTAATCTTAGTACAGAAGAGATAAAATATTTTGGTAGCAATAAAGAGATAATGATTAAAATTAAAAGTCAGGATAATACACCTGAAAATTTTGGGCAAGGTATTGTAAATCATATCTATAAATCTATGCCAACAAAAGTTCCTGAAGATAAAAATATGTTTATACTTTCTCTTGGAGCTGTTAGTCCAAAAGTAGGATCAGAATTAAGTGGAAAAGCATTCTGGTCTATTGTTTCTGCTCTTGTTCTTATCCTTTTTTATATATCTATTAGATTTGAATTCAAATTTGCAGTGGGCGCAATACTCGCTCTCGTTCATGATATTACTATTACTCTTGGAATATTCTCTCTAACTGGATATGAAATTACATTAAGCACTGTAGCTGCATTCTTAACAATTGTTGGTTACTCGCTAAATGATACAATTGTTATTCTTGACAGAGTGAGAGAAAATATGAAATCATCAGGAACTGTATTGTTTGAATCAACTATTAATAAAAGTATTAATCAATCACTAAGTAGAACTTTAATTACTTCATTGACAACATTGTTTGTTATTGTAGTGCTGTTAATATACGGCGGTGAAGTGATACGTCCTTTTGCATTTACAATGTTTGTAGGCGTCATTGTAGGTACATATTCAAGTATATATATTGCAAGTGCCTTGCTTGCCACTATTTATAAGTCATCTAATTAATGAATAACAAACTTCTTTTCCCTTTTATCGCATTATGTTTGATTTGGGGATCTACATGGTATTTTATCAAAATTTCTTTAAATGCTGGAGTTCCTCCTTTTTTCGGAGTAGGATTTCGATTTTTTCTATCTGGCCTTTTATTTTTCTTAATTATCTTTTTCAAAAAAGAATCAATTCCTTTTAATAAGCAATCAATCAAGCTCTATTTATCGTTTGGATTATTAAATTTTGCTCTGTCATATGGAATTACTTATTGGGCAACACAATATGTTTACTCTAGTATTTCATCTATTTTATGGGGCTTGTTCCCCTTGTTTACGAGCATCATGGCTCATTTTATGATTCCAGACGATGAAAATGAAAAGCTAACTACAAATAAACTATTTGCATTATTTGTAGGGTTGATAGGAATGATCTTTATTGGATCTAGTCAAGTAATTGATTTAGAGTCACAGTCATTGCTTGCTATCATAATCCTAGTAGGAGCTATTATAATCGCAGCCTGGCCCAGCGTATTATATAAAAAACATAACAATGTGGTTGGTCCATATCAAATGAATGCTGTATGCCAAGTGCTAACAGGTGTTATTATGCTTTTATTGTCCTATTTATTTAAAGAAGATCTTTCTCCAATAGTTTGGGATAATCAATTAATATTCGCAAGTCTATATCTTATAGTTTTTGGAGGAGTGATATCTTGGGGAATCTATTTTTGGCTTTATCAATATTTGAGCGTAACCCAAGTAACTTATGTCGCTATCTTTCCTCCAATTGTTGCTATTACTTTAGGATGGATATTCCTCAATGAAGTACTAAGTGCAAAAGAGATTATTGGGACAATGTTTATTTTGGGTAGTTCCGTACTTATATATAGGAAGTAAATTAGAATTTTATATAAATTGACATAGATATGGGAAATAAAATAAAAAGGTCATTTTTAGCTGGTTTAGCAACTATTGTTCCGGTAGCATTGACAGTTTATGTGCTCCAGGTTGTATTAAAGATAACAATCACATTAGGTGGAAAAGTATCAGAACCTCTAAAACAATTTGTAGATGTTACGTTTCCCGGTTTCAATTTATTAAGCTCAATTATCGGTTTAATTGTTGTCATACTCGCTTTAATTCTTATTGGTGCATTGGCGAGGAATGTATTGGGCAAAAGAGTGGTTGCATGGTTAGAAGGTATTTTCAAGAACATCCCATTAATTGGCATGATCTATACCACTACCAAACAAATTATGGAGTCTATATCTGGTGGTGGTGCTCATTCTTTTGAAAAAGTGGTATATATTGAATATCCAAGAAAGAATATATGGACACTAGGATTTGTAACAAGTGAGTCTACTAATCAATCAAACGAAGAATTCTATCATTTATTTGTACCTACAACTCCAAATCCTACCTCTGGATTTTTCTTAATTATTCCTAAAGAAGATACATCGGATGCTGGAGTAAATGTAGAAGAAGGATTTAGAATGATTGTGTCTAGTGGGATTGTGTCGAATAAGAAAAATTCAATTATTAAATAAAAAAGGAGCAATAAATGCTCCTTTTTTATTTTAAATATCTAAAAGACAAACGTTAAGATTAACCTCTACCTCTAGCCATAGGTGCGCGAGATACATCTCCATCTTTATCGATGAAGTATAAGAATCCGCTTTCACGTGTAACACCTGCATCAGCAACTTTTTCTGCATTTCCGCCGCCAGATCCACCTCGTGACATACCTGATCTCCATACATTACCGTCTTTACCTAAATAGTATAAGTAACCACTTTCTTTATTAACGCCTGTTGTTTTTACTTTTTCAGCCATGATTTTCTCCTTGAAAATTTAATTGAAAATATCTTTTTTATTGTAATCTCCTCTATACTACAGCTAAACATGAATTATTGCAAGAAATTTCTCCCTCGAGACCTCGTCTATAAATAAATAGAAAAAAGG
>JAAZXT010000060.1 GCA_014240005.1 Fidelibacterota bacterium
ATCAAGATCATTAGAAAGCTTAATTTTCTCTGATATATCAAATAAAATGTTTGAATTTTCTTTTTCGCTTAATACGCAAGCCTCATGTAGCATAACAGGCCCCCCAAAATAAATTTTTTCGGATTCAGAAATAAGATCCTTGAAAAATTTATTTTTTAACCCAGCGCCTACAACTTTCATTTGACTAATAGGTTTGTTAATAATTAAACCCAAGACCCCTTCATTGTTCTCTTCACATATAAGAATAACGCTTTCTGCAAAGTATGGATCTGCCATATTTGGCATTGCGACCAATAATTTATTTTTTAATCTATTCATTTTATTTATCCATAAACCTAAATCTTTTTTTGAATCATTTCTATAGTTAAGTAAGTTATACGTTAAGTTTTTTTTTGAAAGAAAATGAAAAAATGAAAAATAAGTTATTAATTAGAGGGGCAAGACAACACAATCTTAAAGACGTTAATGTTGATATCGAAAAAAATAAGCTAGTTGTTATTACCGGCCCATCTGGTTCGGGTAAGTCTTCATTGGCGTTCGACACAATATACGCAGAAGGTCAAAGGCGATATGTTGAATCACTTTCAGCTTATGCACGACAATTTTTAGATTTAATGGAAAAACCAGACGTTGATACGATTGAAGGCTTGTCCCCAGCTATATCGATTGAACAAAAAACCGGTTCGCGCAATCCAAGATCTACCGTTGGAACAATTACAGAAATACATGATTATTTAAGGTTGCTATATGCTAGCATTGGTAAGCCACATTGCTGGGAATGTAATCGCGAAATTAATAGACAAACACCAGAACAAATAGTGGATCAAATTTTAAAATTACACCTTGATGATAAAGCATATATTTTATCTCCCATTGTCCAGGGACGCAAGGGCGAGCATAAGAATGTTATCGACGACATTAAAAAGAAAGGTTTTTTAAGAGCAAGAATCGATAAGAAGATTATTTCTTTAAGAAAGCCCCCTTCTTTAGAAAAAAATAAAAAACACGACATAGATGTTTTAATTGATAGAGTGGTTATCAATAAAGATGTAAAATCTCGTTTATTAGAGTCTGTAGAGTTGGCACTAAAGATGGGTGGCGGTATTTGCATTATAAGTATTAATGGCAAAAAAGACTTTATGTTTAGTGAGCATTTTGCTTGTGCATATCATCCTTATATAATGTTGTCTGATTTAAAGCCCAGAATGTTTTCATTTAATTCACCATATGGCGCATGTCAACAATGTGATGGTCTCGGTTATATTACAGAGATTGATCCCACCTTGGTTGTACCAGATAATAAAAAATCACTTATTCAAGAAGCAATTCGTCCCATAGGAAGTCAGCCAAAAGGTTTCCATGGTAATAAATTAAGAGCCTTGGCTAGAGAGCACCCACTTTCTTTTTCTAAGCCATGGACTCAGTTAAGCAAAGAAGTCAGGACTATTATTTTATACGGACTAAAAGGACATAACCTAGATATTAGTTTTAAAAATAAAAAATGGTCTGGCACCTATACCGGTGAATGGGAGGGTGTAATCCCAGAACTAAAAAGGCGTTATAAACAAACCCAATCTTATGGCATACGTCGTTGGATTGAAAGTTTTATGAGCACAAGGAAATGTGATGCTTGTGTAGGTAAAAGATTAAAAGAATCTTCGATGCACGTTAAAATAGATACAGAGAATATTGGGGATCTTTGTTCTAAAAACATAGAAGATGCGTTACAATTTTTTGAAAATTTTCAAATATCTACAAGCGACCATGAAATTGCAGATGGAATTTTAAAAGAAGTAAAAAAGCGATTAAATTTTTTGATTAATGTTGGTCTTAGCTATTTAACATTAGATAGAGCTTCACGGACTTTATCTGGTGGGGAAGCGCAAAGAATTAGGCTTGCTTCTCAAGTAGGATCTCAACTTACCGGCGTATTATATGTATTAGACGAGCCATCAATAGGTCTTCATCCTAGAGATAATAATCGATTAATTGAGACGCTGCAATCATTAAAAGATATTGGGAATACAGTCATCGTAGTAGAGCATGATTTACACACCATTGAATCTGCAGATCAAATTATTGATATGGGCCCTAAGGCTGGAGCTAATGGAGGAGAAGTTGTTTTTTCGGGCACATTAAAACAAATTTTATCTAATAAAAAAACACTTACAGGAGAATATTTATCTGGTAAAAAATATATTCCTTTGCCTGATTATAGAACAGTGACATTTGATCATTTTACGATTCAAGGAGCTCAAGGGAATAACCTAAAAAATATTGATGTGAGTTTTCCATATAATAGACTTATAGCGGTAACAGGGGTATCTGGAAGTGGCAAAAGCTCTCTTATCAATCAAACACTTTATCCAGCGTTATCTAATCTGGTTAACTCGGGAGTGAAAGATATGCTACCTTTTACAAATTTATTGAGATCTGACAGAGTAGAAAGAGTTGTTAGTGTAGATCAGAAACCCATCGGGAAAACTCCGCGATCAAATCCAGCAACTTATACAGGAATTTTTACTTATATAAGAGACTTATTTGCACAAATAAGAGAGGCAAAATTAAGAGGATATAAGTTGGGTAGGTTTTCATTTAATGTTAAAGGCGGAAGGTGCGAAAAGTGCCAAGGAGCAGGTATTATTAAAATTGAAATGAATTTTTTACCAGACGTATATGTTAATTGTGAAGATTGTAATGGTAAGAGATATAATATCGAAACATTACAAATTGAATATAAAGGTTTAAATATAGCGGATGTATTAGAACTTTCTGTAGATGAAGCTCGAATTTTTTTTAAAAATATTTTTTCTATTAAAAAACGTCTTGATACGTTGCATGATGTAGGATTAGGATATATTAAGCTTGGTCAACAAGCAACAACTTTATCTGGCGGAGAAGCGCAACGCATCAAATTGTCTACAGAGCTTTCAAAAAATAATACAAAAAATACGGTTTATTTTTTAGACGAACCAACTACGGGATTGCACGTAGATGATATTCAAATGTTAATGTCGGTACTGCAAAAATTAGTTAATGAAGGCAACACAGTAATAGTTATTGAACATAACTTAGATGTTGTTAAGTGTGCAGATTGGATTATTGATCTAGGTCCAGAGGGCGGAGAAGGTGGTGGTGAGTTAGTAGCTGAAGGCACTGTACTAGAAATTTCAAAAAATAAAAAATCCACCACAGGACAATTTTTAAAAAAAGTATTAAAATAAATTTTTGGATAACCATGTTTCTCTAATTATCTTAGTGGGTAGTGGATAGTGAAGAAAAAATAGTTATTTCGTCGAACGAAGAACGCAATTTTGACAAACAGATTAGACCAAATTTATTTGATGAATTTGTTGGACAAGAGGCTCTAGTACACTCTTTAAAAACCTACATATTAGCAGCAAAAGAACGAAAAGAAGCCTTAGATCATGTTTTATTATATGGCCCCCCAGGTTTAGGGAAAACTACCTTATCTAATATTATTGCAACAGAACTAGGACAAGGGTTTTACGGATCTTCGGGCCCAGTAATTTCAATCCCAGGAGATTTGTCTGGTCTACTAACAAACCTACAAAGTTGCGATGTCTTATTTATCGATGAAATTCATAGAATGAATACGTCGGTTGAAGAGTATTTATACTCCGCTATGGAAGATTATAAAATTGATATTTTAATTGATTCAGGCCCCAATGCCAGGACGGTAAGGATAGATTTGGAGCCATTTACTTTAGTTGGTGCAACTACAAGATTAGGCAATATCTCTACCCCCATGAGAGATAGATTTGGAGCTATTTTCCGTGTTGATTTTTATAATACAGACGACTTATTTAAAATTTTAGAACGAACCGCCAGCATTTTGAAAGTAAATGTAGACGAAGATGCTCTGTATGAAATTGCGCGCAGATCTCGCGGGACCCCAAGAATTGCTAACAGAGTATTAAAAAGAGTACGAGACTTTGCACAGGTTAAAAAACTTAAAACAATTGATATAGATACTGCTAAGAATTCATTGGAGAGCATAGGTATTGATCAAAATGGCCTTGAAGAGATGGATAGAAAAATATTAAAAAATCTCATTCTTAATTTTAATGGGGGCCCGACGGGAGGAAAGTCTTTAGCAATATCTGTGAATGAAGACGTACAAACCGTTGAAGACGTATATGAACCTTACTTAATAAAAGAAGGTTTCATTGAAAGGACATCAAGAGGGCGTAAAGCGACAGATAAAGCATATAAGTTATTTGGTGTTTCAAAACAAAAATAAATAGGAGAATTAATTTAATGATTGAAAAGAAGAAAAAATATAAACTAACAGATTTCCGCTACCAACTTCCTAAAAAGTTTATTGCACAAAAACCAAAACTAAAAAGAGATAGTGCAAAAATGATGGTTCTCAATCGAGAGGATCGATCTATTAAGCATAGTAAGTTTTCAAAAATTATAGATTATTTCCAAAAAAATGACCTATTAATTATGAACAATACTAAGGTATTCCCAGCAAAGTTATATGCTACAAAAGATAGGACCGATGCAAAGGTTGAAATTTTCTTGCTTAGAGAGTTGGGAGATAGGCTTTGGGAAGTACTAGTCAAGCCAGCAAGAAAGGTAAGAATTGGGAATAAGTTAATTTTGTCTAAAGATTTATTTTGTGATGTGATTGATAATACAGTGTCGGGTGGTAGGGTAGTAAGATTTGAATTTGGCGATCAAAATTTTGATGATATTTTAAATAAAATTGGTCACCCACCCTTACCGCCATACATTGAAAGACCCACTACTAAGAAAGACACCGAAAGATATCAAACGGTATATGCAGAAAAAAGAGGTGCAGTTGCAGCCCCGATTGCTGGGCTACATTTTACGCCCGAGTTAATTACAGCTCTTCAAAAGAAAGGAGTAAGAATTTATCATATTACACTTCATATAGGGCTTGGTACTTTTAAGCCCGTGCAAGTAGAGGATTTAAATAGACATCACATGGATTCTGAATATTTTGAAGTGAGCCCTGAAACTGCTTTAGCTATTAATGAGGCTAAAAGAAAAAGAAGAAGAATTTTTGCAGTAGGAACATCCACAGTTAGAGCTTTAGAGACTGTTAATGTTTCAGGTTTTCAAATTTCACCTAAAAAGGGTTGGACTAATAAGTTTATTCACCCACCGCATGAGTTTAAAATTGTAGATGGGTTAATTACTAGTTTTCATCAACCAGAAAGCACCCTATTAATGCTCACTTCTGCATTTGCGGGCTATAACTTTGTTAAAGAATCATACAAGGTCGCTAAAAAGAAAAATTATAGGTTTTTGAGTTATGGTGACGCGATGCTTATTATATAATAATATGATGAATATTGGAGTAATAGTTGCTGGTGGAACAGGAGAGAGATTTGGTGGTCATAAACAAACCACGATCTTAAATAATAAACCAGTATATCAATATAGTCTTGATGTTTTTAATGGTTCCGATTTAATAGATAGTATCTATTTAGTTTTGCCAAAAGATTTATTAGTAGAAATTAAAAAAGATTTATCTACATATAATTCTAGTAAACCTGTCATATTATGTGAGGGAGGAGAAACAAGATCCGAATCTGTCTATAATGCTATAAAACAATTAGATAGTAATACAAAAATAGTATTTATACATGATGCAGCCCGGCCATTAATTAAAAATGAACATATTAGAAATTTGGCTATAGCGTGTCAAAAAAGTGATGGAGCCATATTGGCGCATCCAGTTTCCGACACACTAAAAAAAATTAATGACGATATTGTAGAGTTCACAGTAGATAGGAATAATCTCTGGTTGGCCGAAACGCCCCAAGCGTTTAATCTTAATATTCTAAACTCTTGTTATGACAATGTAGATACAAATGATCGAAAAGCGTTTACAGATGAGGCAAGTTTAATGGAGCACCTTGGGTATAAAATCCAAGTGGTTCATAATAAATCTGAAAATATTAAAATTACTGAAAAAGAAGATCTAGAGCTTATTAAAAGTAGATTATATAATCAAAATAAGGTTGGCATAGGAGTTGATTTTCATTCTCTTATTCAAGGAGAATATTTAATTGTGGGTGGTCATAAAATTAATTGTGAATTTTCCTCAGATGCTCATTCAGATGGAGACGTTTTAACGCATGCAGTTACAGATGCTTTATTGGGAGCGCTAAATTTAGGAGATATAGGGGAACATTTTCCAAACACCCCAGAATATTTAAACATTTCTAGCACAGAACTATTAAAAAAAATTATCAAGAAAATACCAAAAGATACAAAAATAGCAATGGTTGATATTTCAATTGTTCTTAATGATCCAAAAATTTCTCCCCATAAAAAGGATATTAAAACTTCTCTTTCAGAAGCCATGGGGATTAATGAAGATATTATCTCAATTAAAGCAACTACTACAAATGGGTTAAAATTCTTAGATATGTCAAACGGTTGGGGTTGTGAAGCAATTGTAGCGCTTAATCATGCAAATTAATTCTTATGCTAAAATTAATCTTGGGTTGCATGTTCTTAATGCGAGAGAAGATGGCTTTCATAATATTGCTACTATTTTTCAAGAGCTTAATTTTTGCGATCAAATAACAATTAAAGAATCCCAAAAAATGAGCTTTGACACGAATGTTGATTGGTTAGATCGAACCAATAATACTTGCATAAAAGCAGTAAAAATTTTACAAAACCATTATTCTGGTTTACCTAATTTCAAAATTTTTTTACAAAAGAATATTCCTACAAATGCTGGTCTAGGAGGGGGATCTAGCAATGGTACAGCTACCCTAAAAGCAATTAACCAGTTATGTGGGTTAAATATTCAAGAAAAAGAAATGAAAAAATTTGCAGAAAAAATTAGTGCAGACTCAACATTTTTTGTCAATGGCGGACTGCAAGGCGGGGAACAAAAAGGAGAAAAGCTATATCCAATTAAATACAGCGCAATTGATGCCTATATTTTACTCGTAATGCCTAATATAAAAGTACAGACTTCAGATGCTTTTATGTTTATAAAAAAGTATTTGGTAAAAGGGAAAACGGACATTAAGTTGTCGCAAATGTTGGAAGAGTTTAAACTTAACAAATTAAGCTCCGAGTTATTTTACAATGATTTTGAGATGTATGTTTTTAAGACACATCCAGAAATTGGCAGAATCAAATTAGAGATTTTGGATTTAGGTGCAAAATACGCCAGTTTGTCGGGTAGTGGTTCGACTGTGTTTGGAATATTCTCAGACAAACAAAAAGCGCAAAAAGCGCAGTCTTTTTTCAGTCCCCATTATTCTACAATTATAGCGAATCCAAAAATTTAATTTGGGGGGTCGTCTAATTGGCAGGACACCTGGTTTTGGTCCAGGCAGTCGGGGTTCGAGTCCCTGCTCCCCAACAAATAAAAAATTATGGGACAATATATACAAAAACTATTTTCCGGTACAAGCAACCGCGAGCTAACTGCTAAAATTGCAGAGCAAGCCAACCTACCTGTTGGTGACCTTGTAATTGAAAGATTTAGCGATGGTGAAATATGGGTTAAGTATAATGAAAATTTACGCGGTAATGATGTTTATATCGTACAAAGTACTAATCCACCAGGAGATAATATTATTGAGCTAGCATTATTAATTGATGGAGCAAAACGTGCAAGCGCAGAAAAAGTCAATGTAGTTATTCCATATTTTGGATATTCCAGACAAGACAGAAAAGATCAACCAAGAGTTCCTATCTCCGCAAAAGTGATGATGGATATTTTCACACAAGCTGGTGCAGATAGAATTATTACCATGGATCTCCATTCGACACAAATACAAGGTTTTACTAGTATTCCAGTTGATAATTTATATGGGAGCTTAGTTTTGATGGGTACACTACAAACATATTTTGATAAACTTAAAAACGATCACAAGTGTGTAGTTTTATCTCCCGATATCGGTTCGAATAAACTGAGTCAAGCCTATGCTAAGAAACTGAAGATTGGTTTTGCATTGATAGACAAACGAAGAAGCGCACATAACCAATCTGAGATAGCACACCTGGTGGGGAACCTAGAAGATAGACATGTTTTAATTATTGATGACATGATTGATACTGCAGGCACTATTTTTAACGCTGCTACAGTAGCTAAAGAAAAAGGCGCATTATCAGTGACAGTAGCTGCTACACATGGAGTTTTATCAGGCGAATCAATAAAAAAATTATCTCATAAGAATATTGATAAAGTATTTTTATCTGATACGATATATATACCGGAGAATAAAAAATTTGAAAAACTAACAATTGTTTCTTCAGCAACAATATTTGCAGAAACAATTAGTAGAGTTCATAAAGGTGAATCAGTAAGTCAACTATTTGGGGAAGTAACATGAGCAAATTTGAAAAATTAGAAGTAGATATTCGTAAAGAACAAGGTACCTCAGCAGCTAGAAGAACTAGGTTGCGCGACAGAGTGCCAGCGATTTTATACCACTCTGGATTAGAAGCAACCCCTTTATCGATGGATAAAAAAAGCCTATATAAAGCATTAAGAACAGGGCAAATGATTTTTGAAGTTCTTGTAGATAAAAAATCACAATTTGTGTTATTAAAAGAAGTCCAGTATCACCCAGTAACAGATGAAGTGCTACATGTTGATTTTCAAAAAGTAAAAGAAGATGAAAAAATCTCATTAGAAGTTGCTATAAGAAGTGCCGGAGAATCTCAGGGCGTAAAATTAGGCGGTATATTAGTACAACTACTTAACTCAGTTACAATTAAATGTAAGCCTTCTGAAATTCCAGAGTTCTTAGAAGTTGACGTAACAGATATGGAGATGAATACTAATCTTTCTGTAAAAGATATTATACTCCCTAAAGACGTAGAAATGATTACACCAGAAGATATTGCAGTCATGTCTGTTCAAGAGCCTAAAGAAGAGCAGGAAGAAGAAGTATCTGTTGAAATGGACGAAGAGGGGGCAGAAGATTCAGAGGATTCTTCAGATACGACTGAAGGTGAAGAGTCTTCAGAAAAGACAGAAGATAGCGCTCCAGAATCAGACAATAAATCAGATGGAGATAATCAATAATGATAATTTTTGTTGGGCTGGGTAATAGTGAATCAAAATATCTTTCTACTAAGCATAATATAGGCTTTTGGATGATGGATCAATTTGCAAAGGCCCACGATATTGAATTTAAACCAGGAAAAGGAAACTATATTTTTGCAAAAAAAGATAGCAAATTTCTCTTGGTTAAACCGACAACAGGTATGAATAATAGTGGGACTATTATTCGCGAGGTATTAAATTTTTATAAGGTTGATACCAAGGATCTTGTGGTGGTTTTTGATGACGTTGATCTTCCTTTAGGGGAGATTAGAGTTAAAACTGATGGCGGTGATGGTTGCCACAATGGTATGAAGTCAATTATCAAATCCCTTGGAACCCATAAAATTACAAGATTAAAAATTGGTATTGCCGCCTCAGACTATCGAAGACCATCAGAAAAATATGTATTAAAACCATTTAATAAAAAATTCCATCCTTTAGTAGAAGAAGTATTAGTTATGGCAAATGATGCTATGGTGTCTATACTTGGCAAAGGAGCCGATGAAACAATGAATAATTTTAACAAACAAACTATAGGAGTCGCATAGTGGAAAATCTATTTTACTTAATACCGATGTCTGGTGTTTTAGCCATTTTATTTGGGCTGATGAAAAGCAACTGGATTAATAAACAAAATCCAGGTAACGAAAAAATGCAAGAAATTGGTCTTGCAATTCGTGAAGGTGCAACTGCATTTATTGTTAGAGAATATAAAGTTCTTGCAGTCTTTGTCGCAGTTGTGGCTGGCTTATTATACTGGGTGAATATGGCTAGCAATACAACAGAGGTAGCCTTTTCTTTTGTTGTTGGAGCGGCTTGTAGTGCTTTAGCAGGAGCTTTAGGAATGCGAGTAGCAACTTTAGCAAATCATAGAACCACAGAAGCGGCAAGAACTAGTTTAAGTTCAGCGTTAAGCGTTGCATTCAATGGCGGAATAGTCATGGGAATGAATGTGGTAGGGTTGGGGATTTTAGGACTATCATTGTTGTTTTATATTTACAGTGACGGTTTAGCTGCTACCGACTTAACTAATGTAATGACCAAAGTTTCTGGTTTTGCAATGGGGGCATCATCAATTGCTTTATTTGCAAGAGTAGGAGGAGGAATTTATACAAAAGCTGCAGATGTTGGAGCAGACTTAGTAGGTAAAGTAGAAGCGGGGATTCCGGAAGATGACCCTAGAAATCCTGCCACCATTGCTGACAATGTTGGTGACAATGTTGGTGATGTTGCTGGTATGGGAGCAGATTTATTTGAATCTTATGTAGGGTCTATGATTGGTGCAATGGTATTGGCAGCAGCAGTGGGCTCAACCACATTAGTATTTTTACCTTTATTTTTAGCAGCAGCAGGAATTGGGGTATCTATCCTAGGAACATTTTTTGTAAAAACTAAAGAAGGCGGCAACCCACAAACTGCGCTTAATATTGGCGTATTTGGTTCAGGAGCTGTGATGTTAGGTATTAGTTATTGGCTAATTAATAAATTTGTTACCGGGTCAGTAAACTTAGGAGTAAACAATCCTGAAGTTGTTGCAGGTGATTTATTTGGTGCAACAATGGTAGGTCTTGTATCTGGTGTGTTAATAGGTCTATTGACAGAATATTATACTTCAGATCATCAGAAACCTTCAAGAGCAATTGCGGAAGCAAGTGAAACAGGTGCAGCAACAAATATTATTTCTGGTCTTGCAAATGGTATGTATTCAACAGCGCTACCAGTGCTTGTAATTGCACTATCAATTATGGGAGCGTATCATTTTGCAAATCTTTATGGTATTGCTTTAGCTGCATTGGGCATGTTGTCCACTATTGGAATTCAATTAGCAGTTGATGCATACGGTCCGATTGCAGATAATGCTGGAGGTATTGCTGAAATGGCTGAACTACCAAAAGAAGTGAGAGAAAGAACAGATAAATTAGATGCAGTAGGGAATACTACAGCAGCTATTGGTAAGGGGTTTGCAATTGGTTCTGCTGCCCTTACATCCTTAGCGCTGTTTGCAGCATTCAGAGAAACTGTTGGAGGGTTAGTGTTAGATATCAGTAACCCAACTATTATGGCTGGCTTGTTTATCGGAGCTTCTCTTCCTTTTGTTTTTTCAGCACTTGCAATGCAAGCAGTTGGAGACGCTGCTTTCGAAATGATTGAAGAAGTAAGAAGACAGTTTAGAGACATTAAAGGTCTTCTAGATGGTAAGCCTGGCGTAAAAGCTGACTATGCAAAATGTGTAGATATAGCTACAACAGCTGCTATCAACAAAATGGTTCTTCCTGGAGCGCTAGCAATTTGTACCCCTATCTTTTTTGGACTAGTATTAGGACAAAAAGAAATGTTGGGTGGAATATTAGCTGGAGTAACAGTTACAGGAGTACTATTAGCTATCTTTATGTCTAATGCTGGAGGTTCATGGGACAATGCAAAGAAGTATATTGAATCTGGAGCACATGGCGGAAAAGGAAGCACAGCACATAAAGCTGCTGTTGTAGGCGATACTGTAGGAGATCCATTCAAGGATACTGCAGGGCCATCTTTAAATATTTTAATTAAGCTGATATCGGTTGTATCATTAGTGATTGCACCACTTATCTAACGGAGAAAAAGTATATGAATTATTATGAAATATTATATGTTGTAAACCCAAACCATAGTAAAGATAAGATATCTGAAATTATTGGTGAAGTAAGCAATCATATTGAATCTAAAAAACATGCAGTAGTTGATCACAATTTTTGGGAGAAAAAACAATTAGCATATCCTGTAAATAAGCATAAATATGGTAATTATGTTTTACTTAATGTTGAGTTTAAAAATTCAGATTTTGTGAATGACTTCAAGATGTTTCTTAATTTGCATGCAGAAGTATTAAAGTATATGATTATTAAACTTGATGGGAAGCCCGTTGCTCCAGTAGAAGATATTCCCAATGAAGTAGAAGATAAAAAAGCGGAGGAGAGTTAAATGTTATCTAGCAGAAAAAAATCTTGTTATTTTAAAAGAAATAACATCCATGAAATTGATTATAAAGATACTAAACTTTTAAATAGGTTTATTAATGATCAAGGTAAAATTACTCCAAGAAGAGTAACTGGTACCAGTAGTAAGATGCACAGAAAACTAGTAACGGCAATTAAGAGAGCAAGAAATATTGCATTGCTTCCATTTGCAGCTATTGATAGGGACTAAACAATGAAATTAATACTTACACAAGATGTAGATAATGTTGGGAATGAAGGCGATATAGTAGATGTAAAACCTGGTTTTGGAAGAAATTTTCTTATTCCACAAAAATTAGCAATTACTTTTTCTAAATCTCAATTAAAACATGTAGAAGAAAAACGTAGCCAAGAAGATCGTAAAATTGAAAGACAAAAAGATGTATTGGTAGATTTACTAGATAAGGTTTCTGATTTGAACATTACAGTAAAAATGAAATCAGAAGATGGTGAAAAGCTTTTTGGTTCAATTACAAAATTAGATATTGAAAAACTTCTACTAGAAAAGGATATTGTGTTTGATAAAAAATATATTGATTTATCTTCACCAATTAAAACTCTAGGAGAGCATGAAGTTCGTGTAAAATTTAGTAATGATATTTCAGGTAGTTTTAAGCTTACTATTGAAAAAGAAGATTAATTTCTTGTCACTTTAATAATTGTTTTTATGTTATTGCATTCCTCGCAATAAAATGACATATCTTTAAAGCTAGATACTTCATCTTTACAGCCCGCTTTATTACTAGCACAGCTATAAGTATATGATTGTGGCGGAACAGGTTCCTTTCCTACGGTATTAGTACTTTTTCTTAACCAGTTACGAAAAAATGCCCTATAATCTTTTTTTCTTTTATTTGTTGCTTTGAGCCAGTCTAGCATTTTAGCTAATTCAAATTCTATATCAATGGTAGGAAATTTTTGAGACCATATTTCAATTTCTGCTTTGATTTGTGCAATCTGTTCTTTTTTTGACGGTAACTTTTTTTTAGAAATAGGAGAAATTTCTTCAAGTCGTGCCTCAATCTTAACTATTCTTTCTAGAATATCATTTAAGTTTGCTTTTTTATTTTTCATTTCCCTAATTTAATAGGGATTCATTTGATACAAAACGATTAAAAAGGTGATAAAAATGAAAGTTATGGCAGAATATATTTGGATGGATGGGCACGATCCAACACAAAAACTTCGCTCAAAAACAAAAATATTAAACAAAAAAATATTATCAATATCAGAATTACCAAACTGGAGCTTTGATGGTTCTAGTACCAATCAAGCAGAAGGTAATTTTAGTGACTGTCTATTAAAGCCAGTGTGGCTATGCAAAGATCCGATTCGTGGTGAAGATAATATTCTTGTCATGTGCGAAGTGATGAACGCAGACGGGTCAATACATGTTTCAAATACTAGAGCACATTTAAGAGAAGTAGCAGAAAAATTTGCAAAAGAAAATGCCTGGTTTGGGATAGAGCAAGAATATACATTTTTTGAGGGTCGCAACCCACTTGGTTGGCCTGAAGGCGGTTATCCAGCACCACAAGGACCTTTTTATTGTGGAGTAGGTGCCGATGAGGTATTTGGGCGTGAAATTGTTGAAGATCATTTGGATGTATGCCTCGAAGCTGGACTAGAAGTATCTGGTATTAATGCCGAAGTAATGCCCGGTCAATGGGAATATCAAATTGGACCACTTGGACCGCTGGAAGTGGCAGACCAAATGTGGATATCACGATGGTTGCTTTATAGGATATCTGAAGATTACGGAGTAAGCGCAACATTACACCCAAAACCCGTGAAGGGCGACTGGAACGGGGCAGGAGCACACATCAATTTTAGCACAAAATCAATGCGCCAAAAAGGCGGTATGAAGGTTATTGAAGATGCTTGTGAGAAACTTGGCAAGAAACATGAGGAGCATATTGCCGTGTATGGCGCTCATAATGAACAGAGACTAACAGGTAAACACGAGACATGTAGTATAAGCCAATTTCGTTATGCTGTAAGCGATCGTGGTGCATCTATTAGAATACCAATGCAAACTGCTAATGATGGGTATGGGTATCTTGAAGATCGACGACCATCTGCTAACGTAGATCCATATCAAGCTTGTGCAATACTGATTGAAACTACTTGTAGTTAATGATAAGAGAGATGTAGTCCGTGCTCTCAACACAACTGCTTTCTTGGTATTCAGAAAATAAGAGAAATCTTCCTTGGAGAGGTACTAAAGACCCATATAAAATCTGGATTTCAGAAATTATGTTACAACAAACTCAAGTAGCTACCGTTATTCCTTATTATAAAAAATGGATGAATAGTTTTCCAAATATTCAAGTATTAGCACACACTAACTATGATGACGTATTAAAGCATTGGGAAGGATTAGGCTATTATTCTCGATGTAAAAATATACACTTAACATCAAAAGTCTTAGGCAAAGATTTTCCAGATACATTTAATGAACTAATTAAACTCCCAGGAATTGGTGAGTATACCGCAAAAATGATTTTAGCTATTGCATATAATCAAACTGAAGTAGGGATAGATACTAATTTAGAGCGCATTGGTTTTAGATTGTTGGGGCTAAAAAAGAAATCAAAGTTTAATAATAATAGAGTAAAAAACTTTCTTGAAACTATACAAGATAAATCAAAACCAGGAGATTTTAATCAAGCCTTAATGGACTTAGGAAGCAATTTTTGTCAGGCAAAAGCAGTGAATTGCGGTTCTTGTCCTATTACCGTTTATTGTAAAGCTGCCTTAACAGATAGTCCATTACAGTATCCAGAAGTAAAAAAGAATAAACCTATTCCAGAAATTCAAGTAGCTGTTTGTGTTATTATTTATAAAAATAAATTACTCCTGATTCAGCGCCCAGAAAATAAGATGCTTGCAGGACTGTGGGAATTCCCAGGGGGAAAGATTGAATCTGGAGAATTAACAGAAAATGCTGTAATACGAGAAATTAAAGAAGAAATTAATTTATCAATTAAGAATGTAGAATATCTTGGAGAGGTCAAACATCAATACAGTCATTTTAAAGTAATCATATCATTATTTTCCAATACAGTTAATGATATTAGCTCTCTTAAAATTAAAGAAAATTATATATGGACTACTATGAAGGGGTTAGATAAGTTTGCTTTGCCGAAAGCAAACTATAAAATGTTAGAACTCTTAAATAAAGACATATAATTATGATTAATATATTTAATAAGATCTTATCCTGTTTTATTCTCTTAATATTTTTCCCCTTTTTTGCGTTGCTACTGCTTTTGGTAATTGTATTGAGCTATATAATGCATCCCAAATATACCTATTATCCCTTAGTCCCATTAGGAGCCAGGCTGACTATGATTAGTGGGCTACAATATTTTACTGTTAAAGGTAAAGTTCCACCTAAAAAAGATGGACCATATTTGTTTATGTTTAACCATGAATCAATGTTTGATGTGTTGATGCTTGCCGGAGCTATTCCATATTACATTAACGCGATTGGCTGGGAAGGAGTATTTAAAATTCCATTGTTTGGATATATGGCCAAGCGATATGGTGCATATTCTATTACACATGACAACACCGATAAAGCAAAAGAAACACTAAAAGCTGCAGAGAAAATATTATTAGTTGATAAGAACTCAATGGTGTTATCTCCAGAAGGACAAC
>JAAZXT010000018.1 GCA_014240005.1 Fidelibacterota bacterium
AAGAATGCTGCTAATAATGTAGGAGTGATTGCTGTACCATAAATAGTAAATGCATAAAGCGCTTTTTCAAAAATAGTTGTATCTGCAGCAAACATTCTTGAGACCCAGTATGAGAAAAATCCTAATAACAGTACTAACATTCTACTAAGCGTTACAATTGTCTTATCAGAATATTGCTTATTAGAATATCTTAAATAAATATCATTGATTAGGATTGTTGTCGGAACAAGTAAAAATGAATCTGCTGTAGAAATAATAATACCTATGATAGTGGCTAGCATTACAGCTCCAACCAATGGTGGTAAGAAATTGTAAGCCGCATAGATTAATACATGTGATTCCTTTGCGATATCAGTGATCATGCTAGAGCTAATCCATGCATTAGCAATAATGAGAGACTCTAAAATAACCACTGCAAAAAATAATAGATAAGTTGCTTTTTTTGCAGACGCAACTGAATCACTAGCAAAAAATCTTTGATACATATTTGCATCACCAAGAATTAATAAAAAAGATGGTAAGGTAAAATTGATTACATCTCTAAATGAAAGAACACCAAATATTGACATGTTATTAGGCATACCTTTATTTGCAAAGCTGGTGGTCATGCCATCAAATCCTCCCGCTTGAAAAAAGAGAATTGGTAGTGCGATAATAAAGCAAGTTATCATTAGAATGCCATTTGCAACATCGGTATAAGCAACACTTAGTAATCCAGCTAATACTGTATAGGCTACAATAAATAAAGCAGCAATAATGGTTGCTTGATCTAATGTTAATCCTGAGCCTAGATTGTCATGAAAAATGGTATAGAGTACTGCACCGCCAGCATTAAACTGGTAACTAACGATTACCAAATAAGCTGTGAGAAGCGCAATAACTGATAAAATCATTGCTGTATCACCAAAACGTGAACCAATAATTTCTGGTACAGTTAATTTACCAGAAGCTCTCGCTTTCCCTGCTACCTTTGTTAGCGCTAGAACACCAAGCATCCCACCAATCGGCAACAAAAATCCAGCTGCACCTATCTCGAATGCTTTCCCTGCATTACCCAAAACAGATCCTGTGCCCATCCAAGTTGCTGCCATCGTTCCAACTAAAATCCAAGGTGTAAGAGATCTTCCTGCTACTGCAAAGTCTTCCTGGTTTTTAATAGAATCGGATTTACTAAACCCAATTAAGAGCAAGCCAATCAGATAAATTCCAATAACTACATAATAAATCATTGAAATAATTTAAACATAATCCATATATTTGTTCTTAATTAATGCAACTACACTGGAAAATAATTATTGGTTTGGTCTTAGGGACTATCTATGGAATAGCTAGCGCTATTAATGGTTGGTCAGATTTTACATCAGATTTTATATCTCCATTCGGAACAATCTTCTTAAATCTATTGAAACTTATTGCAGTACCATTGGTAGTATCATCTCTTATTACGGGCGTTGCTTCTCTTTCAGATACCAGAAAGCTCTCTAGAATTGGTTGGAAGACAATTGCTCTATACATTAGCACTACTGCTGTAGCTGTTAGTATAGGATTAATTTTAGTTAATGTTCTTGAGCCTGGATCTGCTATACCAGAAAGCTATCAAGAAAGTTTAAGTAGTGAATATGTTGATAAAGCAGCTAGCAAGCAAGAGCTAGCAAGCTCTATCCAAAACAATAGAGGGCCATTACAACCATTGGTAGATATGGTTCCAAGTAATATGTTTTCAGCGGCTTCTAATAATAGTAATATGCTTCAAATCGTTTTCATATCTATCGTCTTTGGAATTGCATTAATCGGTATTGACCGAAAGTTCTCACAACCCGTGTTGGCATTTCTAGAAGGCATCAATCAAATGATTATAAAACTAGTAGAAATGATAATGTATTTTGCTCCATACGGAGTATTTGCATTAATAGCCAAAACTATTAGCTCTGTTTCTGGAGATATTTCTCAAATTGGAAGTATTCTATCGGCTTTATTATTTTATATGGCAGTTGTAGTCTCGGGATTATTTGTCCATATGAGTATTACATATATCACGATATTAAAAGTATTTACTAATATGGATTTAAAACATTTCTTTAAATCTATGGCTCCGGTACAGTTGTTAGCATTCTCAACTAGTTCCAGTGGAGCCACACTACCAGTTACTATGAAACGTTGTGAAAAAGATTTAGGCGTATCAGAAGAAATATCATCATTTGTTTTACCTTTAGGGGCAACAATTAATATGGATGGTACTGCATTATACCAAGGAGTTGCAGCTGTATTTATAGCACAAGCAATTGGTATGGATCTTACTTTTGCCAATCAACTCACTATAGTTGCAACTGCTGTTCTAGCATCTATTGGAACTGCTGCTGTGCCTGGTGCAGGAATTATTATGCTAGTAATTATACTAGAAGCTATTAATGTTCCTAGCGAAGGAATTGCTTTAATATTGGGCGTAGATAGAATCTTAGATATGATTCGTACTGCAACTAATGTAACTGGCGATGCTACTATTGCATGTGCAATGGATTCTTTAGAGAAATAGCCCATTCTTTATGCTTATCTATAATTATCTCTTTAATATTTGATAATTGTAACGCTCTCGTTGCAGATACCATGATCGCCTCAGGAAAAGATTTTCTTAGATAGGTTATCCTTTCTTCGCTAACTATATCAACTTTATTAAATATATACTGAAAATCAATCTCATTAGCTCCGATTTCCTTTAATACGCTTTGTATAGTAGCAATTTCATTATGTAGATCTTTAGAATTTGCATCTAAAACAATTAATAACAGATTAGAATCAACAACCTCTTGTAGAGTTGATTTAAAACTGGCAATAAGATTGTTCGGTAGTTCTCTGATAAAACCAACAGTATCGCTCATCAATACATAATTAGAATTACCAATAAATAGGCGTCTTACTGTTGTATCTAAAGTAGCGAATAGTTGATTCTTGATTAATACATCGCTTTTAGTAATTGCTTTCATAAGAGAAGATTTTCCAACATTCGTATAGCCGACAAATGAGGTTCTAAAAAAAGACTGTCTTCTTTTACTCTGGACTCTTCTTTCGGAATCAATACTTTTCAATTTCTTTTTAAGATTTGATATCCTTTTTCTAAGGATTCTTCTATCAACCTCAATCTGGGTTTCTCCCGCTCCAGCTCTTGTACCAAAACCACCCATTTGTCGTTCAAGGTGAGTCCACATCCTAGTCAAACGAGGTAATTGGTACTGAAGTCTAGCTAATTCCACTTGAGTTTTAGATTCTTTGGATTTTGCATTGTTAAAGAATATTTCGAGAATTACTCCACTTCTATCAATGAATTTTATTTTTTCTTCTAGTTTTTGGAAATTCTTTGTTTGTACAGGACTTAGATCTTCATCAAATACCACATAATTTGCTTTTAAAAGCTTTGCTTGTTCTACAATTTGCTTGGCTTTGCCAGATCCAACAAAATATGCGGGATTGATATTGTTTAGTTTTTGTTCAATAACACCGCAGACTTTGAGTCCCAATGTGTCTATTAACAAAGATAATTCTTCTATACTATAATGATAGTTCTTATCGCTTTTCCATATTCGAGGGGCTACTATTAGTACTTTTTCTTTTTTAAGATTCATCAGTAAGCAATCTTTGAAAAAATACTCTATTTAAGATATCATTTAATACTAAATCAAAAAATTTATTAGACCAATTAGGATCTATTTTTGTTGTTAAAAAAAATATTTTTCCTCCTAAAACTTCTTTTTCTAATAATAACGGGTCATTTGTAGAAATCATAATTCTAGAAAAATCTTCCTCATTATCTTTAAGCTCAAAATACCTATAAAGCTGAGATTGATTAACCAAATCTTTAGAAAGAAATGAATACTCGTTTAGAAATTCTTGATCTGTCACAGAAAAAAACTGATTTCTTGATGAACCTCGAATCGCCTTAACTTGAGGGTATCCCAAGCTATAAGACAGCTCATTATTATCTTTTATATTCTTATTCATTACAACAAAGATATAACCTTCATTTAAAAGAAATTTTTGTAACTCAACAATCATTTTTTCAGATAACATATCCAAATCATTTAGAATAATTACTTCTGTATTGGTAAAATCATATTTTTTGAATTTGTCATAAATAATATTGTTATTGTTTACAAACTTATTTTTATCAAATAAGCTATCGAGATGTTTACTGCTTACATTGTTAGAGAATGTAAGTACTTCTATGTTCCTTCTTAGAGGGATAGCATGATATTGATCAGCAATAACAATACCCTTATCTATAAAAGACACTTTAATATTCATATTATTATCATTAAAAGGAATATATCCACCCAATACCTGACTAGAGGAATCGATATCTACAATCTTAAAAGAATTATATAGTGTATCATCAATTTCAATTGACATATCCATAGACTCCATGCCAATCATATCAAATGTTAGTTCATAGTATAAAGAATCAGAATTCATTATATCTATATCATTGAATTCTAAATTATAATCAAAAGAAACTTCTTCATTTATTATGCTTTCTTCAGAAGAAGGCTTTGAGCAAGAAGGCAAAATAAGTAGTATTATGAATGCTATCAAAATAGTACTAAGTAATAATTTTCTATTTTTAAAATTTATCATTTGCTAATAATTAAATTTATAGGGCTATCTTGAGAGACCTTCGTACCTTCTTTTGGATTTTGATTTAAAACAGTATTTGGTAAAAATTTATCTTGATTGACAAATTGTACTGATCCTTCTTTTAATCCTATTTCATCAATTTTTTTGATTGCTTCGCTATAGAAAATTCCTTGTAAATCAGGTACAGTAACAAAATCATTTGGCGCTAAACCAGTACTCACTTCAAGTCTTACTCCAAATCCTTTTCTAACACTATCTAAAGGTGCAGGACTCTGCCAAGACACAATCCCTTTAGGATAATTTGGACTATAAGAATAGTATACAGAATCGACACTAATTCCAATTTGGTCTAATTCTATTTCTGACGATCTTAATGTTTTTCCTAATAATTCAGGAACTAATATTTTTTGATTTAACTGAGTAATTTTAATTTTAATTGCCCTACCTACCTTTACCTCTTTTCCTGCTGCAGGAAATTGTTCTAGTATAATACCTGGATTGATATCGTTAGTAAAGATTGTATCTGCAACAATAACCTGAATACCTTCGGACTTAGTTATAGACTCCGCTTCTATAACGCTCAATCCTTCAAGATTGGGTATAGCAATCATACTCCTTTGGTTGATATATGTAGGCATCAATAGATAATTAATAAATAGAATAAGGAATATTCCAGTACTTAAGAAAATTAATGTATGCTTAACAAATTTCACTTAACTAAATCTACTCCCTTTTAATGTTGGCATTCCCAATATAAAATCTTTTGCAGGCATCATCTTTTTTCCTTCCATTTGCACTTTATAAACTCTCAAAAATCCTACGCTACATGCAATATCAAAAAAATCATTAGTAATATTATCAACCTCTCCAGGCTGTCTAGAAGATTGATTATTGATTAATTCTGATTTAAAAAACTTAATTCGCTTTCCATTAAGGAAGGTGTATGCACCAGGATAAGGACTGAATGCTTTTACTTGAGCATGTATATCTGATGCCGTTTTATCCCAATTAATAAGAAATTCTTCTTTCATAATTTTAGGTGCTAAAGTAACTAAAGACTCATCTTGCAGATAAGGTTTGATTTCTTTAGTTAGGTATTTTTCTATTGAACTAACAACTAAATCTGCACCAATATTGCTTAATTTCACAGATAACGACCCATAATCATCAGAATCATTTATGTCGCACTGTGCCTGTTCTAAAATCTTTCCCGTATCTACTCTAGGCTCAATAAGAAAAGTTGATACTCCTGTCGTCTTTTCATGGTTAAGCATTGCTCTTTGAATAGGGGCTGCTCCTCTATATTTCGGAAGCAAAGATGAATGGAGATTGATTGCACCATGTTTTGGTATACTCAATAATGATTTTGGCAAAATTTTATATGCAACAACAACAAACAAATCTGGATTTATATCCTCTAATTTTTTAACAAATTCTTGATCTAGAAGATTATCACATTCAATAACTTCCAAATTATGGTCATTTGAAAGAATTTTTACCGGAGTATCAAAAAGTTTTTGTCCTCGACCCATCTTCTTTGATGGGTTTGTCACTACAGAAGCAACATTATAAGATTCATTACATTTCAAAAGAACAGGATTAGAGAATTCTGTATTCCCAAAAAATATAATTTTTATAGATTTATTTGACATTATTAGACTTCATTAATTTCAGTGCTTTATCGTACTTTAAAAGATCTGCAGGAGTAGCATAATCTGTAATTAATTTTCCATCTAAATGATCATTCTCATGCTGAATTACAGTTGCTAATAAACCAGAAAACTCTTTAGTACATTTCTCAAAATTTTCATCAACATAGCTATAAGTAATAGTATCAAATCTTTCAACATTAATTCGAATTTCAGGCAATGATAAGCAACCTTCTGAGTCTACGCAAGATCCACTTTCCTTCTCAATAGTTCCATTCATAAATACTAGCGGTGAATCACACTCTTCTGTATGTGTTAGATCTACTACAAATATTCTTTTATTAATTCCAATTTGATTACAGGCTAATCCAATACCATCAAATTCATACATAGTATCAAATAAATCATTAATTAAACCATCTACCTTAGAAAAGTCTGTAATATCTGTACATACTTCTCGTAAAGCTTTATGCCCATAAGTAACTACTTTCTGAACTGCCATTTTATTCTTTATTTTCTGAATTTTTCAATCTAGCTACAGCTGTAACATCTACTGTAAGCTCATTATTATTAGATACTCGAAGAGTAGCTTTGTTACTTCTCACTTGAATAATTTTCCCATGTATTCCTCCGATAGTAACAACACTATCACCTTTTTTTAGATTCTCTTGAAGGGTTTTTACATTCTCTTGTTTTTTATTATTTGGTCGTAAAATAAAATAGTATAAAACCAAAAATATCAAAAAGATTGGTAGCTGCGCAAGAAAGACATCAAAAAATGACGCTTCAGATTCTTGAAAGATTAATTTATTTGTTATCATACAGCAAATTTAGTTTAGCTATGCTCTTTTAACAAGCGCATTAGAAAAGGTTTTATCAAGATAAAAAACATGATAAACAGTATTATATTAGAAAGAATAAGTAAAGATTTAAATAAGTTATCATCATATTTAAATACAATAGAGTGTGTCCCTTCATTTAACAATAAACCTCTAAGCACTCCATTTGTTTGATATATTCTGACATCTTTATTATCTACAGTTGCTTTCCATCGCTCAGGATAATTTATTTCACTTAAAACAAGAAAGGCGCTTTCTGAAAATACATTCACATCTATAGAGATTTCATGAATATTCCAATCCAAGCTAATAACTTCTCCTTGAGAAAATGATTGCGATTCTAAATCTTTCACAATTGCAATCTTTTCAGAATCAAAAGCAGTAGCTGTTAAATAATTGTATAAATTTTTATCTTCTTTAATAATACTTTTTACAAACCACGCCCTTTCAAGATTATTTTTTAATCTATAGATATTTAAATCTATTTCACCAAATGCAGAATTATAAGGAGTGTTCATAGATAGCTCAAAATCCTTATGATTAAGCTCCACTGGACTTAATAAATATTTTACATTTAGAAATCTTAATACGGGAATTGATAATAGATTATTAGTTTCATTTAAAAGATCTGTATAGTGTCTAAATTTAGCTGGATGATAACCTCCAACTGATTGAATGCCATGAAATTTTAACTTAGGATCTTGAAATAATTCTCCTGCTGCATAAACTCTATATAAATCTAAGTCATTTTTGAGAAACTTGATGGCTTCATCCTCTTCAAAGAATGAATTAAATTTTTCTGTCGATATTATTTGTGATTTTTGTGCACTGTCATCTGAAGGAGAGATAATATTTTTATCTACTCTATAAATGTCAATTATTGATAAAAGTAAGAATAAAGATACAATAGTTTTTAATTCAAGTTTTCTAAATCTATCTATATTTAAGATTCTACTAATGATATCTTTCAAACCAAAAGCTGCAAGTATGTATAAAGTGAAATTTGATATAATCAAAATCATACTTGGTACTCGGAAATTGCTAAAATAAGGAAAGAAAGAATAAAAGAAGTCATAAAGTATATTAAAATATTTTCCAAAAGATAGAAATATGGATAGCAATAAAATGCTTATAAAGAAAATCTTTTGCGTATTAAGCTTAATGAAAGAAAATAAAGCAGAAAGAACTATAAAGAATCCAACATAATTAGGGTAATCAGTAAAAGGCATGTATCCAGAATAAGACGAACCTCCAAAACCGTAATAGTAAGGAAACAGATAGGTTAGCAACTCTTTTGGATGCATAGACCAATTGGTAGCATATTGATAGTGATTATTGCCACCAGATCTGATTGAGCTATCTAAATAATCTAACGACGGATAATAAATATGTGATGCTAGCAAAAATCCTAAACCACATGAAATAATAAAATATAATAAATACTTATTCTTATTGTGTTTTTTTCTAATAAAAGAGTACAGAAAATATGCTCCAATTAACATGCAAGAATAGTATGCTATTTGCACATGGCCTCTCTGTAATTGAAATCCTATCAATAAAGAGAGAAGAGCTAAAGATTCTATGGATATAGAATCTTTTAATCTATTAACACCATATAATACCCAAGGAATATATGCTGCTGTCATCATTTGACTGCCATGCCCAAAAACAATCATGGTGATAAGATAGGGATTTAAAATCCATAGCAAGCCTATAGAAAATGATATTAATCTATCAATCTTGAATTGCTCTAAAAGTAAATACATACCTATGCCAGAAAAAACCAAATGTATTAATTGGATATTAAGATCAGAGATTCCAACTCCAATCATAAGCCTAGTTGGAAAATATAATTCATTAATATATGTAAATGCCTCCATAGTGGGCATACCAGAGAAAATCCATGGTTGCCATAAAGGCCAATGACCAATCTTTGATTTATAGACATCTAAAATATGATTAACGGAATAAGGATTTAATGTATCTCCTGATCCGAATATGTTATCATAGAAAATTACTGGATAGAAAAATAACATAATCCATAGCGAATAAATGATAATCAATAAATATTTATTCATGTTTGATTAGATATTTTTTGCTTTAAGCTATCAATCATATCTTTATCTTCTTTGTCTATTCCTAACAATGAATAAAAAGAAAAGTATCCAATAAACACAAAAGAAATAGCTAATAATAGATATAAACTTAGATTTAAAAGTGAAGAAGAATAATCTAGTAGGGCCAAAATATATTTCTCAAAAATAAAAATTGCTCCTATTGTTAAAGCTCCAGATAATAAAGGCTTGAATAGCTTTAATGAAAAGACATTTAAACTTAGTATATAATAATTTTCGAAGAATCTTAAGCAACTAATAATAAATAAAGCAATTGTAGTAGCAGAAGCTGCTCCTATGATTCCATACTGTGGAATCAAAATAACGTTCAGAATGATATTAACTGTTAAAGCTACTAACACATTTAATAGATTTAAATTTGAAAAACCGCTCATCGTTAACGATGAAGATCCTAAACCAAAAAAAGCCTGAATCATTATTCCGGTTGATAAAATCTTCAAGGCTAAGCCATTGTCAAACTCATTTCCAAATAACATTAACATTGGATTAGAGAATAGCATTAAAAAAATAAATAAAGGTAAACATGCTACAAATATCCATTTTGTTGATAATTGATAAATTTCTGTCATTTTTTCTGAATTATTCTCATAGAAATATTGGGAAAAAAGAGGTGCAAATATACCTGCAAATGCGAATAGTACCATTCTAATAAGACCGGCAGTCCTTTCAATAGGATGATACATACCTACTGCATTTGCATCAGAAAAAATACCCAGCATTAATATATCTGTCCAGTGCATAATAATACCAATCGCTGAAACAAACATTAGTGGAATAGAAAATTTTAGAATTTTTGTATTAAATGGAGTAGAAATAATTTTCTTTAAGTCTAAAGTTATAAATTTCTTTAGAAAGAACAGTATAAACATCATACCAATAAATGCAGATAAAAATGTAGGAATAAGAATAGCTATCTTTGGTCCAAATATTAGATAAGAAGCAATCATAGAAACTAATAATACTGCAGGATTGATAATTTGATTAACAAAAATCTTATACTTTAATACTTTAAATCCTTGAGTAGCGAATGATGCAATTAATGTGATTACTGTAAATGGTAATGTAAAAGCATAAAATTTTATAATCTTAATTAAAAATGGGTCTTCTACTAAAAACTTTAATACAATCCATTCTGCAGAACAGTAAAGAATGATGGCAATGATAATACTTGAGATTAATCCCATCTTTATAGATGCATAAATACTACTTTCAGCCTTGGAACTATTTCTATCTTCTCGACTAACAAACCTAAGCACTCCATTATCAAGACCCATTATAGCAAATATTTCTCCGATACGAGTCACTGCATTACCAAGAGAATATAGACCTAACATTTGAGGGCCTAGCCACCTAGCCATAAAAATTGAAAATAAATAACGAAAAACTGATCCAGCACTCATTCCTCCGAATGATGTAATCGCTTCGCTAGCAACTTTCTTACCTAAATTTTGTTCTTTCATTTTTCTTTTAGCTTAAAATAAATCAACTTTAAGAAACCTAATGGCAAATAAAATAATAGCCAGTGAAAAGTTAATGTTATTATCTGTAAACCTGATGCATGTTTCCAAAATAATTTTACTTGTCCTAATAATTTATTTTGTATTTTTTTAAACGAATTTTCTCCCAATGACTGAGATACGCTATGCAGTATAATGGACTTAGGACTGTATACAATTTTACGGTTCATTTTTCTAGCTCTTATGCTTAAATCTACATCCTCACAATACATATTAAATGTAGTGTCAAAATAGTTTAATCTTTTAAAATCAGCGTAGTTGATGCACAAGCAACATCCTGTAGCATAACCAGTTTCCATCATAAATGAGTATCGCGGTCCATCAAAATTACGTATACCAATATGCTCTATGCTTCCTTTCCACATATTAACTATCCCACCAGCATACCATATCTTATTGATATCCATTGCAAAGAGAATCTTAGGAACTGTAATAATGCAATTGGTATCATTTAAGAAAGGATCAATTAAATAATCAAGAAAATCTGAGCTTACTATAGTGTCGTTATTAATAAATACTAAAAAATCTTCTTCTTCTGGTTTGAGATATTCCACTGCTGCATTATTTCCGCCAGCATATTTTAGATTATCTTCTAAAGCCAGAATATCATATTTAGGAAAATTTTCTTTAAAAAAATCAACCGAACCATCTTCAGAATTATTATCGACAATTAAAACTTCATAATTGGGGTAAGATACTTTTTCAATAGAAGATAAACACTTCCTACTTAGTTCTTTATCATTCCAATTAAGAACAATAAGATAAATCTTTGGATGAGCAATGTTTATACTATCCATATAAATCTAATTTCTCTTCAAATGATTCCCAGGAAAATCTTTTTTTATCACTTTTTATAAATTCACTCATTTCTTCAAATAAATTCTTCTCAAAAAACATATTAATCTTATTGCTAATATCTTGTGAATTTGGCTGAACAATAAATCCAGATTTATTATCTGATACGTAATCAGATAATCCTCCAACATCAGTTATAATAACAGGGCGATTAAAATTATATGCCAAAGAAAGGACTCCGCTTTGAGATGCAGATTTATAAGGAAGAACAACTAAATCTGAAGATAAAAAATATTTTTTAATGTCAGCTTTACTAATAAAGTTATTAACAAAAATAAAGGAGTCCTCTATGTCACAATCTCTAATTATTTTATGATATCGATCTAAAGATTGATAGTTTTCTCCAACAACTAAAACTTGTAAATCATTTAATTTATCTTTACTTAATGCGATAGCATTGATTAGCATATCTAAGCCTTTGTATTGTCTAATGAGTCCAAAAAATAATATAGTTTTCTTTTTCTCTATATTGAGGTCCTTTTTATAAATATTACTTGAACTATCTGAATAAGGTAGTTCATATATAGGATGAAAATTTTTAATAATTTTAGCTCTGGAATCTATTTGTAAAATTAACTTTTCGTTATACTCATTCATAACAATGCAATAATCTATTTTCTTAATAAATAACTTTAGAAGAAATTTTTCAAAAATTCTATTCTCATGTGAAATAACATTATGAAATAAAACATACCTATTACCTCTCTTTGTAGAACCAAGTAAGAACATGTATATTGGAATAAAAAAGAAGCTCCAATATGAAAGAATCAACCTATCTGGATTCTTTTTTCTGATTAAAGACTTGCCCTTAAGCCAGCTAAAAAAATTCAAAGGCTTTAGGATTGTATGAATATTATTAAATATGCTTTTGTCTAGGCTATACTGAGATTTTCCTGGAAAAAATATTTTCGGATATAAGGATTTGAAATCTAAAACTGTAACATCATTTCTTTTGCTAAGCTGTATAACTAAAGATTCATGAAAATCAGAAATACCTCCTCTTAGAGGAGGAAATGGACCTATAGTAACAATCTTTAATCGACTACTCAATGATTTCTTTGATATAATTTCTATCTTTGTATTTTTTATTAACTATTAACTCACCCATTAAACCAAAGGTAAAAAGCTGAAGTCCTACAATAATCAAAATTGCTCCAAAAATAATTAATGCTACATGCTGTTGAAATGAATCAAATAAAACATATTTTAGATATAAAATATAAATCTCAGTCATTACTCCAAGTAATACTGAGATAGATCCTAGCGATCCAAAAAAATGTAATGGACGATCCATGTACCTACCTAAAAACAGTATAGTTAAAAAATCAAAAAATCCATCTGCATAACGTTTTACGCCATACTTAGAAATACCAAATTTTCTTTCTCTATGATCTACAACAATCTCTGAGATTGAAAATTTCTTTTGATGAGCTAAAAGAGGTATATATCTATGTCGACCTCCATACAATGTTAGCATCTCTGTTACTTCTCTTTTAAAAACTTTTATTCCACAATTAGAATCATGTATTGTAAGGCCACTAAAGATTTTAACAAAAAAATTGAAAAATTTTGATGCTACTTTTTTTTCAAATGGATCTTTTCGACTTTTTTTCCAACCAGACACAACATCATAACCTTTATTCAATTCATCAATTAAAGGATAAATCTCTTTAGGATTGTCTTGCAAGTCAGCATCCATTGTAGCAATAATTTCTCCTTTTGCAGTATCAAATCCTGTTTGCAATGCAACAGATTTTCCATAGTTACGATATAAATTAATTACTTTCCATCTAGAGTAATTTTTTATTTTTTTCTCAAGAATAGATAAGGTTTTATCTGTAGAGCCGTCATTTATAAAAATAATCTCAGTTCCAGATTCATCAGCAAATAGACCTGATAGTTCATTAAATAGACTATCTAAAGATTCTTGCTCGTTATAGATCGGAATAATAATGGATAACTTCATTTATATCTCAAAATTTCTTCTTGTAAAAAGTATTGTATATTTTTGTTTATCATTGTCTAAAGAAAATGTTAGTTCGTTTAAGAAGTTACTACCATCATCACTAATTAGCTTTGTTGATATCAAGAAAATATTTTTTGTCTTAACTTGTATATCTTCAAACACGTAGGGTGTACCCCACAACAATTTTTTATAAATATTGGAATCAAATTCTGTAGCTATAGGAAAAAATTTATTAAAATCTTCTACGTCTATTTCTTTATTTTTTCTCATATCAACATATCGAATATTATTTTTATCAATTTCGACTAAGAATAATTTTCTACCTATAATATCTTTGAAAACAATATATGAGAATTCATCTTTTGATTCGAATACAAAATTTGATGAAAAGTTTGACTGTCCTTTACCTATTAATTTTCCAGATCCAAAAGATCTAGTAAATTCTTCCTTTAGCTCTTCAATGGTAGCATGGTTTGCGCTATCGATTAGCACAAAATTTTTATTTGACGAACAGCTACTTAATATTAGCAATAAAAAAACTAGCCATTTATTCATTTGGCTCTCTAGAATTATAATTAGAGATCTTTTCTATTAACTCTGCATTTTCTTGATCTAAATCAAGAGCCTTATTATAAAAAATCAATGCTTCGTCTAATTCATTTAATTTCATGAGTACATCTCCATAATGCTCTAATACAATTGAACTAGATTCGTCATACACAATAGCCTCACCGATAAATTCTTTCGCTTTTTCAAAATCATTCAACTTGAAATATATCCAACCAATTGTATCTAAGTAAGATGATGTTTTTGGACTTAATTCAATTGCTTTCTTTGCAAGCGTTAATGCATAAGCTACATCTTCATTTCTCTCTATTAGACTATATGCATAATTATTATATGCCTGAGCATCTTTGGTATTAATAGTAATTAAATCTGTATAAAGCTTATCTGACTGATCCCATTTTTTATTTTGATCATATATCATAGCTAAGGCATGCATGGCTGGTATAGAACTAGTATCAAGCGATAAAGCCTTTTTATAAAAAACTTCTGAACTTTCAAATTCTTTCAATGAATAATATGCCAGTCCTAAGAAATAATTTATTTCAAAATCTTCGGGGAATAATTTTAAGGCATTCGATAGTTCATCTATCGCAGTATCAAATCTTTGCAGACTTAATAATGATATGCTCTTATTGATATATCCTTCTTTATCGTCCGGGTAAGAACTAATATGTCTTTCAGACAATGCAATGGATTGATCAAATTTTCCGGACTCTCTATATAAAGTAGATAAATAATATAACGCAAATCGATCTTTATTATTTATCTCTAATGATTTTTCAAAAAATTCTTCAGATTTATCATAGTATCCATTGCTCAAATATTTATAAGCTAATTGATTATAAAGATTATTAATAAATGGATTTGATTGCAGTTCATCACTATCTAATAAAGATTCTATTTCATAAAGGTTGTTTGTTTGTGCGATTGATTCAATATATAATTTGAGGTATTCAGGATTACTAGGGTCTGACAATAATAATTTTTTAATAACAAGGGCTGCATCTCTATGATTAGACTCAATAGCTAATTGAGCTGCTACTTCCAATGCTAGAGTAAGACTATTATCTTTGTCATATGCTTCCTGATAATATACTAAAGCACCATCTATATCTTTTAGCTTTGATTTTAAATCTCCAATAATAAATAAAATCTCAGCATTATCAGTTTGATTCTGAGCTAATTTTTCAAAAATCTCTAATGATGCATTAAGTTTATTTAACGCAATATATTTTTTTCCTAAAGATATTTTATAATCTGCGCTAATAGAATCTTTCTCTATAGCCTTTAATGAATAATAAATACTCTTATCATATTTCTGTATCATCCAATATCCTTCTGAAATAGAATGATATACTTCTGCAGAATTGGAACCTTTCTCAATTGCTTCCTGAAATTCGATAATAGCCCTGGAATACTCACCCTGTTCCATGAACATCATGCCATCCATAAAAAATTGAATACCAGACAAATCTTGCACCTGTTCTTGGGGAATTTTTTCTGGTTTTATTTCAGTAGAATCTGAAACAGTTTCAATGTTTGCACGTGGAATACTACAACCCCATACAAAAAGAAAAAACAATACAACGATATTAGATTTTTTTAACATACGCATGCAAATTACATAGGAGTATGGATATATTCAATTTTGTTAAATTAATCTAAATAAATAATTATAGAATTAACTTTATAATAATTATTGCTGATCGTTTACGAATGATCCATCAATATTATTTAAAAGATCGATATCTTTCATATCATCCATCTCCTCGTCGGATTCTAAAGAGTCTGATGGGCTTAATATTTCTTTATTATCTAATTCTTGATCGGCGAACATATATGTTGAATTAGACTGTATTAAGAATGAGGTTAGAACAAAAATTGCTCCTAACGCAAGTGTTAGATATGCAAAATTCTGATTAGAAAATCCAAAAACACCTTTTCTAGTCTTTTTATTCAAACTTAACGCCTCTAATTTTTGATTTAAATTGGCATCAAAATCAGATGAAACCTTTAAAATAGGAGCCTCATTCATGATTGAGATAGTATTACGTACTTCCTCTACTTTTAATTGATATTCTGGATGATCTGATAAGAATTTTTCAAATTCTTTTCTTTCTTTTACATCCATATCATTCTCAATCCAGCGAGAAATTCTATCTTCAAATTTATTGTAATCCATTTACTGCTCCTTAAAATGTTTCATTTTTTCACTCAATTGAATTCTACCTCGATTAATTCTCGATTTAATAGTTCCAAGCGGTATTTCAAGTATCTTACTTATTTCTTCATAAGAAAGTTCCTGAAAATCTCGTAATACAACTGCAATTCTAAAATTTTCAGGTATTTCATCCAAATACTTATTCAATTCTTCGACTGCCATCTTATTATATACTGTCTGTTCTAATAACTCGTCTTTCATTTCAATATCTATAGGTTTTCCTTCATTTGTCCACAATGAAACAGTTTGTTTTCTTTTGTTCTTTCTCAATTCTGTCAATGCATTATTTTTGGCAATTGTATAAATCCAAGTTGAAAATTTTGCAATATTTTTATAATAACTGGCGTGGGTATATAACTTGATCATTGTATCCTGAACTACATCTTCGGCTTGCTCTCTATTATTGAAATATCTAAAAACAAAATTCAATAATCTATCCTTATATCTATGAACTAATTCATTGTAGGCATTTATATCTCCGTCCTGAAACCTAGCAATTAACTTTTCATCTGTTAACTTAAAAGGATTATTCATATCTGAAGATTCCACTGATAAGGTTTGTAAATTCTGATTCATCTATAATATTTCTTGTTTTAACTTTTTTATCTAATTCACTTAATAGTTTAATACCTACTTCAATTTCTTCTAAAGTGTACTTATTTGAGGACGAAGAAATCTTACTAACAATCTTACCTCTTAAAGTCTTACGACTATTCTCTGTAATTGTTCCATTATTTAATTTTGCATAAAATAATGCTTCAAATATTGTAAATAGAGAATTTATCATATACAATAACCCAAATTGATTCATGATTGATGAACCAAATAGTAGGATTTTATCTACATCTTTATCACATATAGCATAATTAAATTCCCATATCTGCTTATTCTTTTTCCAGTCATAAAAACTATCCAACCATTTATCCTTAGAACTATCTATGTCCTCTGCAATAATACTTAATTTTGAAATTTCATTATATATAGCTGAAAAATTGGTACCAAATATATCGATTAAACTATTTGCAATATCTCTAGTCATCTTAAATCCTAGATCATTAGAAAATATTTTAATCCATCTAATCATTTCACTTTCAAATGGAGTAGTAATGTCAATAACAGTAAACAAGTCGCTTATATCTTTTGTGGAAGCATTTTTAATAAAGTTTCTTTTTGTTCCATAATCAAAACCAAGAAAACTATGGTCAACGCATATAATTCTATTAGGATTTTCTTTATTTGATAAGGCACTCTTAAAAGCATCCTTATTTTTAGCTGAAATTTTATTAATATTTTTAATAATGATAAAATTTTTATCTGCAAATAAATCTATCGCATTCAATGTATTCAATATCTCTTGCTGTGATGTTGATCTATCTGAACAGTCAAATAATTTTGTTTCGATTAAATCCGTATTTGATTCTTTAATTATCTTCTTAAGATATAGATATAGAAAATCACTGTCTCCGACTAATAAATAATTATTATTCGGATTATTTTTAATATCTTGAATTGCTGGTAGTGCTTTAATCATTTCTTATACTTACTAACAATAATAATCATAACAAAAGCGAAAATAAAGCTGCTCAGTCTTTCAGTAACTATTGATTTTAAATATGGACTACTTCCCCAAATAAGAGTGGTAATAGCACCTGTAAATAGCCCTGCAATTACTCCTTCTCTCGTAGTTTTTTTCCACCACAAAGCTAGCAATATTGCTGGACCAAAAGATGAACCAAGACCACTCCAAGCAAAGCTAACAATACTAAAGATTGTATTGCCTGAATACTCAGAATACATTGCTACTATATAAGCAAATATCCCTAGTAATATCGTGATAATCCTTGTATTCAATAAGGTATCTGACTCCGTTCTTTTTTTAATGGCATTAATGCCTAAATCTTCGCTAATAGCCGATGTAGATACTAACAATTGCGAATCTGCAGTAGACATCATTGCTGCTACCGCTCCAGAGATTAATAACCCAGCTAACCAACCTGGCAATAAGGTTTGTGCTAATAAAGGCATAATAATTTCTGGATCTTTCCCAATAAAGAAATCTTCTCCAAAGTAAGCCATCCCCACAATACCTATTAAAAATGCACCTGAAATTCCTGGAATAGCCCATATAGTAGCAATCCATCTAGCTTTTTTTACTTCTCTTACAGAACTGATTGCCATATACCTAATAAGCAAATGAGGTTGGCCAAAATAACCTAGCCCCCAACTTAATCCACCGGTAGCTACTGATAATGCTGCAAGTCCTGTCATACCTGCGAATAAAGAGCTTTTTGAAGGATCTTCACTTATTAATAGCTCAGATAAGGGCCTTTCAAAAGATGATAATTCAATTAATCCAGCAATAGGTAAAATAACTAAGGTACCTATCATTAAGATTCCTTGAAGAAGATCTGTCCATGCAACAGCTAATAAGCCGCCCATAATAGTATATAAAATGATTACAAATGCACCTAAAGTGATTCCGTATAATGGATCAATTTCAAAAATTGTATTTAATATTTTTCCTGAACCATGAAACTGTGCAGATACATAAAAAGTAAAAAATATACCAATTATAATAGCGGATGTTAGCTTAATAATACCCGATGAATCATTAAATTTTTTATGAAGATATTCCGGGACAGTAAGTGCTTCATATTTCTCTGTCTCATATCTTAGTTTTTCTGCAATTAAAAACCATGATGAGATAATACCTAATGTAATACCAATCACTGCCCAAATTTCACCGTATCCTACAGCAATAGCAGCTCCAGGTAATCCCAAAATAAGCCATGCAGATTCTCCTGAAGCTCTTTCAGAAAAAGCTGTAACCCAAGGACCTAAACGTCTTCCAGCCAATAAAAAGTCTAATTGTGATGAAACAAATCTGTTGGATAATAGACCAATAAGAATAATCAGCAATAGATATAAAGTAAAAATGATTTCAATCATAAGACTAAACTAATAATTATGCAGTACAATCCAAACCAAGCAAAACTAAATCTTTCAAGAAATTTGATTAGGAATATTAAGCTAAAATATCCGAATACAAATGATGACAAAAACAAAACTAATCCTGATTCAAAAGCAATCGCCTCAAAACCATCAGAAAATAATACCTTATAAACAATTGATAGTAAAATCACAGGAACTGCCATAAAAAAAGCATATTGAATTATTTTCTTTTTTTCTAAACCAACGAACAGTCCATAACTAATGACCATTCCTGATCTTGATATTCCAGGAAGCATAGCAAAGGCTTGGAATAGACCTAAGAAAAATGAAGTTTTATGATTCCATTTCCATGGTGCAGGATTTTGGAATATTGTAGATTTTTCCATTAAACCTCTTAAACCACTTAGTGCAATCAAAAGTCCTCCATTACACAGTAAAGCAGTTTTAACAAAATTATAATTAAAGAATAGTTCCAAATCAAAAAATAGACCACATAAGACAGCGGGAATAGTAGATACGATAAGCATTTTTAGGGTATGTATATGAAAAAAGTCATCTGAATTTTTGTTTGAAAAAAATGTAGCTCTATAAAAAAGAATAATGCTAAATAGAGTACCAAAATGCGCAATAATCTCCGCAGAAGCTCCTGCATTATTGATTCCTAAAAAATCTTCAAACAGAACTAAATGTCCTGAGCTACTTATAGGAAAGAATTCTGTTACACCTTGCACAACTCCTAAAATCAAATAATTAATTAATTCATTCATTGTAATAAATCCAACCTTTCATTCTTCTATCTGTTTTATTCCGTCTGTATGAATGATAATTCAAATTATCATGAGTACACTCATTAATATTTGTAATATTAAAAATACCGTAAGAAGCAAATTTATCAATTGCAACTTCTTGTAAACTTAAAAAAATCTTTTCATCTTTTACTATGGAAAATTTAGAATCAAAATAAGACATTACATCACTTTGAACTTCAAAATTTTTTTGACTAATAGATGGACCAATGAAAACCTCTGTATCGCTTAATTCAAAGTGCTTTTCTTTAAGTAACTCTATACTATTTTCAATAACTCCATCTGCTAACCCTCTCCATCCGGCATGGATAGCTCCAAAAAAAGATGATTTCTTATCAAACAAAAAAATTGGCATGCAATCCGCTACTTTAATTTCTAAGGCAATATTCTTATTTGATGTAAATAAGGCATCTGTAGATTGATATATTTTACTATTTCCCTCTATAAAATTAACGTTGTTAGAGTGTGTCTGACCCATATTTACAATGGTATTACTTCCTAGCGATGGTAATTGATTGTCTGTATTGAATATTATGTTAAGATTTTTTATATCAATTTTTTTTGAATAATCAATCCACATAAAATACTATTCAGTTACTATATTCGTTTTGACAATACGCTTATTTGAATATTGTAATATATTGACACCTTGATTTACCATACCCGAACTAAAATCAAATGATCTAGTATTAAAAATTTTATTTGGCTTATCTTCATTGAAGAAAAAGAAGCTGTTACTCTCATTATCAATTTCAATAATAAATTGAGAAAAATCTAAGCCATAATGAAATAAATTATTTAGTTTAGGGTCATAATCAAACGCATTCCCAATTCTATAATTAGGTCTAAAGGTGCTAACAAAATACATTCCTGAGATATGAGGAGAAATAGTCTCTTGATTAATAAAATCTAGATCTAGCCATAAATCATTTCCAAGTAACTGAGTTTGAAGATTTGACAAGGAGACTTGTGCAGCAACATATGTTAATCCTTCATCTGCTAATGGAAAGAAAATTCCATCAATAGACTCTAAGATAACTTTTGTAGAGTCAATGCTTTCATCTTCTTGTATATCAAAAATATCATAAACTTCATCGGCTTCTACATCAAACATTGAATCTAATATATTGATATCAACTCCTAAGAATTCTTGATATTCATCTTGAGCATTAATCTCCCAGGCAATCTCTCGTAGATTTTTAAATAAATCTCTTAAATCTATAGGGTCTGTATTCTCGTACCATTGAATAGAAACAGGTTCTTTATTGAGCCTATCCATTTCTTTTAAAAAAGAATCTACCTCATCAATCCCTTCTTTAGTTCTTGGAGCAATAATTGCTACTTTTTCTAAATTAAGATTATTAACTACATGATTAGCTAATACTTGATTCTTAACATCTAATGATGAATCTAATAAATAAACATTTTTATTAATTGAATGAATGCTTTCATTGTTGGAATTTGGTGCAAAGATAGGAACATCAGAATTAGATAATGCCGTTGCAGCAGATATCAAGTTTTCATCCGAAAAAGGTCCAATAATAGCGTCTACCTTATGAAAATTTATTAGATCATTGCACGCACGCACAGTGTTCAATTGTTTTCCATAATTATCGACAACAATAAATTGAATTTTATTTTTATTATTTGATAATTCATTCCCTTCTTTCAATCCAGATAAGAATGCTTTAGCCTGTGGTGCATTTTTACCAGATAATGGCAGTACTACTCCCATCTTCATTCCAAATGAATTATTATTTGAAATATTCTTATCAAGATATCGATGAGAAGATCTTAATTCTCTTGGCAACACATTATAATCAATTGAAGAGAACACATCTTTCAAATCACTCGAACTATTTCTTGCCATAGAAAAAGATTGTGCTAGCATTAAAATATTTATATTGATAGGATTATCTTCCGTTAATAATAGCAAACCAATGTGGTGCTCATCTAATTCCATTCTCACTAATTTTTTAAGTCGTTGATTAATACGCTTATTAGATCTTAAATCAACATTACTTTTGTTAGCAAATAAATAGTATTCAAAGGATTTATCAAAAAATCCCATTTCTGAAAAAATATCTCCCATTTCTATATGATAAATTGTTTGAAGGTTAGGCTCCAGCATACTAGAGTTAATATCTTTGCTTAGTGATAATGCTTTTTTTAAATCTCCATTACCATGAGAAGCCTTTATCTTTAATACTAAGGCATGATTTAGAAGAATAGATTCAGAAAAATCATTTTTCTCGATTCTAGCAATTGCACTATTAAATTTGTTACTGTTAATCTCATCTACAGCTTTATTTAATTCTAGCTTGAGATAATCATCGTTAGAATTTTGAGCTATTACTAGTGAAATAAACAGAATAAAAAGTATTTTTCTCATAAGATTCATTATAAAAATATTAAATCAGACAATCAATTAAATCTGTACATAGATGCCATAAACAGCCTATGGCAACTGCACGCCATTTCCATGAAGGGATTATCAACATAAGGCCATACAAAGCTGCTGCCCATATCGTATGCAATGGATGCAATCCTATGCTACAACGATTAAGATCAAAAAGAGGACTAGCTAGTAAATGATCTAAGTCTATTGCCATTGTAGCTATCATAATTAAACTAGCATTCCACCAATGATTTTTAAATAAAACCTTTCCAAATACAAAAGGTGCTAAAAAATGGAAAGAATAATGAATAATATGTGTGAGCATAACAATAAAATAAAACTATCTTGATTTCTTTTTAACCGGAACTCCGTCTTTATACAGAACTTTTTCTAAAACTTTTCCGTTGGGCTTATAAAAAGTGATAAGACCGTCTAAGTCCCCTCTTCTATAATCAACCTGAACATAAATTTCACCATTGTCATGGTAAAAAGTATAAGATCCATCTAATGCTCCATTTTTGTATGTTGCATCAGTACGAATCTGTCCATTTTCATAATAATCTCTATAGATACCATGATTCATATTTCCTTTTACGGTACGCTCTATCTTAATACTGATATTATGGTCATCGTAATACTCTTTAATAATTCTTATTTCTGTATTATTGTTAAGAGTACCAAACACAGTTCCCTCTGAACTCATTTGTTGCTGTGAATAAAGGCAGGATAAGAAGAACATCGAAGATATTAATATTCTATTCATTTGAGTCTAATCTACTTTCAATTTTTGATATAAGGTAATTATTCCATAGAAAAACCAAACTACAACGACTCCCCACCATAATGCAAAAAACCAATCATTTTTTTCTGTTCCATTCCACTCAAGCCATTCAAAAATAAATCCTTCAAAAAATAAATCAAAAGCCAAAAGAACAAAAAACCCAAAAATCCACATTAGAAAAAAATTAACAGTCTTCATGGTTTAGTTCCATTTAAAGTGAGACTATTATTCCTTCATTGGGGTTAATATTCCCACTAACTATTTCTTTGTAAATTTTTATAAAATTATCTAATCCGGAAATTTCTTTTATGGTCATCCAGTTAAGGCTTTGTTTAGCTCTCGCGTTCATGAAAATAGTAGTTCTTTGATTGTAGCCTTCTTTTCCCCAATCATTATACCTTTTTTGAATATGTGTAGGGGCAAAAAAGAATTCAGTTCTTTCTTTTAATTCAGCTTGTGCAATCGCTTCTTCCATAGTATTACTTTTGTCCCAGTGTGTCATTCCAACGGTAAGGCATTTAAGTATGTTATGTCCTAAAGATTCTTGCAATGATGACAGAACGAGTTTATTTCCAGACATATCAACCATAACTGACAACTCATTACCTAAATCTTTTAAACTATCATAAGAAATGACTTCATCATAACAATCTAAGTTTTTTACAAACTGGGTATTATTCTTTGACGTTAAACCAACTATTTTTGGAGTATTTTTTTTCTCAGCTAATCCTTGAGCTAAACCAATTGCCGTTTTGCTTGATGCGCTGATTATAATAACTTGAGATGCGCCCTCATAATTGCGTTCTTCCAATGCATCACACAAACAAAAAGCGGTAATATGAAGCGGAAAAAGTAAAGCTCTTATATTGTCCATTGAGATATCATAATCTCTTTCTGCATTGATCCTAACATAATTATTATAAACACGAGGTAATTCCTTACGATGCTCTTTACCATCTATAAAATTTTGCTTTGAAACATTTGTTGGTTTTACAATTAAAGTACTTCCTGGTGGAAAATAGCCAAAGACTCTTTCGCCGTGTTCAATATTTTCATTGTTCGATATAATTACTTCAGCAAAACCCCACACTGGAATACAACCCCATGAATTGTCTGAATTCTCTATAGCAGGAAAGAATTTCCAATAACCAATCGTATCTCCTGCAACTCCATAAGTTACATTGTTAGCTGTGAATGAAAATTTCTCTATTCTAAGCAGAACTTCATCTGGCCCAATATCATTGTCGATTTGTTTTGAGATGACTCTAGCTTTATTGAGATCTTTTTTATGAGTTTGTAATTGCTTCATCTGATTAAATGTAGGAAAAAAAATAGAAAGAATAAGTAGTTTTATTAAGGATGACTAAT
>JAAZXT010000051.1 GCA_014240005.1 Fidelibacterota bacterium
ATGATAGAATTGCATTAACTGAGCATAAAGCATCAAATAAGGTATTTTCTTTTGGGAGAGACCAAGGATTATACGGAAGAATTTTAAATCAAACAGTTGTAGTTGAAGATTCCATTAATATTAAAAATGAACATGAAGTATCTGGATTTTGTTTTACTCCTCAAGATGGAAATTCTATTTTATCTAGTATTGCTGCAACAGTTAGATTTTTAAATCCTCATTCTTATCAAGATAAGATTAATTCTCTTGATCCATTCTTTTTTCAAAGAGTTTAATGGTACAATATCAGAGAATTGTTACCAAGCTTCTTGAAGAAAATACATATGTTATTTTTAATGAAAAGAATGATTGTGTTATTATAGATCCAGGCCTTGGTTTTGAATTAATCGATTCATTCATTCAATCGAAAAATTTATCTCCCATAGCTATATTAGCAACTCATGCACACTTTGATCATCTTGCAGGTGCTGCAGATCTTATAGATAAATATAAACTCCCTCTTTATGTTTGCGATAAAGACAAATTAGTGGTAGATAATTTTGATAGGGCAGCAGGATATTGGGGGGTAGAAGCAAGACAGCCTACGGTTTCCCATTGGATTGATTGCAATGATAAGCAATTAGTAGTAAAAGATTTTTCTTTTTCAATCATATTTAATCCTGGTCATTCACCTGGATGTATAAGCTTTATTATTGATAATTTAATCTTTTGTGGAGATTTAATATTTAAAGGATCTATTGGAAGAACAGATCTTCCTTTAAGTAGTTCAAGAGATATGGCAACATCACTGGAATTCTTTGTAAATTCTTTTACAAGTGATCACACCTTATTAACAGGACATGGAGAAGAGACTACTCTTTATGAAGAGCTGAGAACTAATCCTTATTTAATGAGATATGAAAAATAAAATTATTGATAGTATTAAAAGTTTACAGAATCACAAAAAACAACATTTTCTTTTAGCAGTATCCGGTGGAATAGATTCTATGGTAATGTTAGATTTTTTCAATAGGAACTCTAATTTAGTTGATATCTCTGTGTGTCATGTTAATCATAATTATCACTCTGATAGTGAAAAAATGAGTGCATTAGTATCAACTTATTGTAATGATAACAATATCCCTTATATTAAATCTTCAATTGATTCATCAAAAATAAAAAGCAATATAGAAGCACAGCTTCGAGAGAAACGATATCTTGAGCTTGTAAAAGTTTGTAAAAAAGTTAATGCTGATTATGTTGTTACAGCTCATCATGCTGATGATCAGATTGAAACTATTTTAATGAAAATTTTAAATTCTTCTAGTTTTAACTCTATGAGAGGCATTCAGTCATTAAATAATAATATTCTTAGGCCAATGCTTAATATTACAAAGGATGAAATTATTGAATATGCAAGGAAGAATAAAGTGGTCTATATTTCAGACCCAACAAACGAGGATATTGCATTAACACGAAATTTTCTTAGAAAGAAAGTGATTCCATTGTTAGAAAATATTAAACCTAATCTTTATAAACCGTTTGAAGATTTTCAAAATAAAACTAATGATGTAGAGGATTTATTAAGCTTTACAACAAATGAGTTTATTAAATCTGATGATATGTCATTGTCTCAAGATATTTACTACATAAATAAAAAAAGATTCTTAGCCCTACCATTTCTGTTAAGAATTAGTATCATAAAAAAGATATTATCTAATAAAGTTGAATTTTATTTCTCTAAAAATTTATTAGTAGAATTAAGTGCATTTTTAGAGAAAGAAGTTATTGGTAGTGAGAAAATGATTAATAATGCTAAAATTTTAATTGATAGAGATTATATTTTATTGACAGAAAAATTAGATATAATTTCAATATATCGTGAAGTAAAAGCAGGTGAAGTGGTAGAAAATGATGAATTTTCATTTTATTGGGATTATGATAAAAGGCCAAAACACTTTTTAAAAGATTCAACTTTCGAATATGTTGATGCAGAGCGTTTTAATAACACATTGGTTGTTAGAAATGTAGACAATGACGACGTATTTAGTCCATTGGGTTTATCCGGTACAAAAAAAGTGAATCAATATTTGACTGATCAGAAAGTATCTGCTTTCGAAAAAAGAAAAACTATTGCAATTTGTAATGAAAGAGATATCGTATGGGTAGCAGGTAAACAGATTAGTAATAATTATAAGCTTACAAAGAATAGTAAATTGATTGCAAAACTAAATTTTTTTAGGAAATAGTTTTTTTAATAACCATTTTTGTTAAATTCCTTTCCAAATGAAAAAACCAGTAAGAAAACCAAAAAAACAATTAAAGCAAAAATCCAAAGCTCAAAACTCTAGTTCTTTTGTATGGCTTGCAGTGTTGTTTTTTGTTATGATGTCTTTATCATTGTTGCCAGATGAATCAGCAAATGAAGTAGAAATTTCTTATAACACCTATAAGAAGCTACTTTCAGAAAATCAAATAAAAGAAGCCTCTATCGAGAATGATAATTCCTTTCATGGAGAGTTATCTAGTCCTGCAACATTAATTAATAAAAATGGAGCAGAGTTTACAGAAAGAACCCTTTTTGTCGTTTATTTGCCAGCAGATTATACTGATCAAATTAAAATTTGGGATGAAAAAAGTGTTGAATATAATTTTGAAGGAGAAAAGATTGATTGGACCAGTTGGCTCCTTGGTTTCGCTCCTTGGCTATTATTAATCGGTTTTTGGATTTTTATGATTAGAAGAATGCAAGGATCAAATAATGGTATGAATAATGTCTTTAGTTTTGGAAAGAGTAAAGCAAAAATGTTCTCTTCGAATCAAAAGAAAGTAAAATTTGGTGATGTTGCTGGATGTGTAGAAGCAAAAGAAGAATTAGAAGAAGTTATCGCTTACTTAAAAAGTCCAAAGAAATTTGAAAAATTAGGTGGAAAGATCCCTAGAGGTGTATTGTTAGTAGGTCCTCCAGGAACTGGAAAAACTTTATTAGCTAGAGCTGTAGCAGGTGAGTCTAGTGTTCCATTTTTTAGTATTAGTGGAGCTGATTTTGTTGAAATGTTTGTAGGGGTAGGAGCTTCAAGAGTACGTGATTTGTTTGAGCAAGCAAATAAAACTTCTCCTGCAATAATATTTATAGATGAGTTGGATGCGGTAGGTCGACAAAGAGGAGCTGGATTAGGTGGAGGCCATGATGAAAGAGAACAAACTCTGAATCAATTATTAGTAGAATTAGATGGCTTTGACAATGATAGTAGTGTTATTGTTATGGCTGCAACCAATAGACCTGACGTGCTAGACTCTGCATTATTGAGACCAGGAAGATTTGATCGTCAAGTTGTAGTAGATGTCCCTGATTTACAAGGAAGACATGATATTCTAAAGATACATACGAAAAAAATTAAGATTAATACTAAGTCTGTCAAGCTCTATGATATTGCAAAAGGTACACCAGGTATGGTTGGTGCAGATTTAGCAAATCTTGTTAATGAAGCAGCCCTCTTAGCATCTAGAAAAAGAAAGGCTAGCGTAGATAACAATGATTTTGAAGAAGCAAAAGACAAAGTGCTGATGGGCGTTCAAAGAAAAAGCATGGTTTTATCGGATGAAGAGAAAAAGGTCACAGCTTACCATGAAGCTGGACATGCTGTTGTAGCTATTTTTTCTCCCGAAGCAGATCCTGTGCATAAGGTTACTATCATTCCAAGAGGAAGAGCTCTTGGAGTAACAATGCAATTACCTTTAGATGAAAAGCATGGATATTCTAAGACATATATTTTGAGCAGATTAGCAGTAATGATGGGTGGAAGATCAGCTGAAGAAATCATATTTAATGAAATTACCACAGGCGCTTCAAATGATATTGAAAGAGCTACAAATATTGCAAGAAAAATGGTTTGTGAGTGGGGAATGAGCGATACTATGGGACCAATGTCGTTTGGTAAGAAGAATGAAGAAATATTCTTAGGAAGAGAAATTCAATCACATAGAGATTATAGCGAACAGACTGCTCAGAAGATAGACCATGAGGTAGTCAGTATTATCAAGAATGCACAAAAAGCTTCCCATGACATCTTAACAGACAATATAAATCTACTCCACCTGATGGCAGAACAGCTATTAGAGCATGAAACAATTGATGAGAAAGATATCAAATTGTTAATTGCTGGTAAAAAACTTTCAAGAAAAATAAATAAATAATAGTGAATATTTCGGAATTAAATGATTGGTTGCTTTCAGAAAATCAACAGCCACTCATTATGGGGATATTAAATGTTACTCCCGATTCTTTCACCGATGGTGGTAAATTTTTAGATTCTACTACCGCTGTAAATCACGCTATGAATATGATTGCTGATGGTGCAGATATTATTGATATAGGCGGAGAGTCTACTAGACCTTTTTCTGACTCAGTATCTGAAGAAGAAGAATTATCTCGAGTTATATCTGTAATACAAAAACTAAGAGAAAAAACAGATACAGTAATATCCATAGATACTACAAAATCTTCAGTTGCTGATAATGCATGTAATGTAGGAGCAAATATTGTCAATGATATTAGTGCACTGTCATTTGATAATAATATGATAGATGTTATTAATAAGCATGATTGTTCTGTTATTTTAATGCATATAGCTGGAAATCCTAAGATAATGCAGGAGAATCCTTCATATGATAATATCATTTCTGATATTGCTAATCATTTACTAGATAGAGCTAATTTTGCTTTAAAGAATGGAGTAAAGAAGCATAATATTATTTTAGATCCAGGAATTGGATTTGGTAAAACAATAGACAATAATTTTACTATTATAGATAATATGGATAAGTTTATTAATCTTGGTTATCCAGTATTGATTGGGGCATCAAGAAAATCATTTATCGGTAAGACTTTGGATGTAGATGAAAATAATAGAATTGAAGGAACTATAGCATCAAATGTTGTAGCTTTAGAGAGAGGATGTAAGATATTTAGAGTGCATGATATTAAGGAGACAAAAAGAGCATTAACTATTGCAAATAAAATTTTTAATTCAAACGCTTTAAATACCTAAATTATACTATATGAATTTATTTGAAATCAGCTTTATAAAATTTACACTTACCGACTTATTTGATCTGGTACTTATTTCATTCATTTTTTCCTATGCGTACTCTTATTTCAGAGGAACCAGAGGCGGACAGATGTTAATTGGTCTATTAATTCTCTTTTTTGCAGGGTTTATCGTTAATATTTTTGGTTTTAGAGCTACTTCGTGGTTATTGAACTTATTTCAAACAGTTTGGGTAGTCGTATTTGTTATTTTATTTCAACCAGAAATTAGACGACTGCTAACGTCTCTTGGTCAAAATAGAATTTTAAGAAAGCTATTTCAAATCGAGAAACTTTCTATTCAAGAAGAAATTATCGCATGTATTAGTGAGATTAAAAAGAATCAATGGGGTGCTATTATTGTTTTTGAAAGAGAGAACTCTTTAAAGACTATTAGTGTTGATGGAGTAGTGATGGGTGCAGTATTTAGTCCTGAATTATTAGTCTCAATTTTTAATCCTTCTTCACCTCTACATGATGGAGCTGTAATTATTCATAGTAATATTATTGAAGCTGCTGCATGCATTTTACCATTAACAGAAAGTAAAACTCTGAATCCAGAAATGGGTACACGACATAGAGCTGCATTAGGGATTTCAGAAGAAAGTGATGCTCTTGCCTTAGTTTTATCTGAAGAAACAGGAAAAATATCTATTGCAGAGAATGGATATTTTATAAGTTCTGAACTTACTTTAGATGAACTAGCTAATGTTTTAAAAGAAAAAATGAGCGATGTAGACGATGAGTAATATGTTAAAAGAAAAGATTATGGATTTAATGGAAAGATCAGATTTTATGACTCTTTCTACTAGCGTTGCAGGGAATTCATCTGCTGC
>JAAZXT010000040.1 GCA_014240005.1 Fidelibacterota bacterium
AATATGATTAACGAAAAAAACATCTATGATTCTGCATTAGAGGAAGATGGTACAACCTCTTTTAACAGTTCTACTGTTTATACAGAATTAGCAGTGCCATTTATATTTAATCCGGGTGTAATATCCAATTCTAATACACAATTTTTTGTTGAACCAAGTCTAGCTAATAAATATGGAACTACGCATGTTGGAATTAAGTTTGGGTTCCTGTTTAACTAGCCTATAGGTCAATTTTGTCTCCCAAATTCAATATTCATAAAGATATATCAAAAGCAGAAACACTTCCATCGTCTTTCTATAAAAGCCAAGATATTTTTGATCAAGTAAGAGAAAATATTTTTCTAAAGTCTTGGCAATGGCTTGGAGATAATTCTTCCTTAAAATTAACAAATTCGATTCAACCTCTTACTTTGTTAGATGGATTTTTAACAGAACCTATCTTACTTACTAGAGATAAGGAGGGAAGTATTAATTGCATGACTAATGTGTGTACTCATAGAGGTCATATTTTAGCATTAGGACCAGGTAAGTCAAAAAATATTACCTGCGCCTATCATGGAAGATCATTTGATTTAAATGGTAATTTTAAATCAATGCCAGAGTTTAAAGAAGCAAAAGACTTCCCAAGAGAGTGTGATAATTTATATAAATTCCCCCTTTCAGAGTGGGGACCATTTTTATTTGCAGGACTAAATCCTTCTTTTGACTTTAAAGAAGTGCTTGATCCTATTAATGAGAGAATTGGATTTTTGCCTTTAGATCAATTTTTATTAGATGGTAGTATGTCGAAAGATTACTTGATACAAGCACACTGGGCATTGTACTGTGATAATTATTTAGAAGGCTTTCATATCCCATTTGTTCATGAAGGATTAAATAAAGTGCTCGATTATGGCAGTTATACTACTGAATTACATAAATATTCTAGCTTACAAATTGGATACTCTGATGATGCACATGAAACATTTGACTTACCAAAAGATCACATTGATTATGGAAAGCAAGTAGCAGCATATTACTATTGGGTTTTCCCTAATATGATGTTCAATTTTTATCCCTGGGGATTATCAGTAAATATTGTTAAGCCAATTAGTATCAATCGTACGAAAGTTTCTTTTCTAACTTATGTCTATGATCATAGCAAGCTTCATAAAGGCGCTGGGAACGATATTGATAAAGTTGAAAGAGAAGATGAGTTTATTGTAGAGAATGAAAGTAAAGGTATCCAATCTTCCTTTTATCAATCTGGTAGATTTTCTCCTACTAGAGAAGAAGGCGTCCATCATTTCCAGAGATTAATTGCTGAATTCTTAGATAGGTAATAAAAGCATAAAGCTGGGATGGATGGATTCGAACCACCATCTTCGACATTAACAGTGTCGTGCCTTGCCATTAGACCACATCCCAATAGTCGAAAATTATAGATTTTTTTGATTTTTACAAAGAAAAGGACGGGAGATAGGTGTTTATATGAAATAGAATATTTTAGGTATAAATAATGCTATTTTTTTGACCTCATCAAGGATGACCCCCGCCCCAACTCACTCATATTGACATATTATAATATAATATACTTTTTTTGAAAAAAACAAGAGAAAACCGACCAGTCGGTTTACTTATTATTTTTATGGTTGTGGTTAGTATTTATATAGGGAGTAAAAAGGTGTAGCCCGTAGGGGAATCGAACCCCTGTTGCATGGATGAAAACCATGAGTCCTAACCACTAGACGAACGGGCCAAAAATGTAGCAAAATATAGACCTAAGATATTATTTTTACAATAGTCTTTATTTATTAAGAATTTACATCTAAAGCATCTAAGAGCTGACCATTTTGGTGCATCTCTACTGCAATATCACAACCACCCAGCAATTTTCCTTGAACAAATAATTGAGGGAACGTAGGCCATCCTGATAATTCTGATAGCGCTATTTTCATTTCAGGATCTTCTAAGATATTAACATCCTTAAAGTCAACTCCATAATGGTTAAGTAAATTTACGACTGTTTTAGAAAAACCACACACAGGCATGTCTTTGGTTCCTTTTAGAAAAAGGACAATTGTGTTTTCATCTATAATTTTTTTGAATTCTTCTTTAAAGTTCATAGTTTAATTTATCAATTAAATGTTACAATTAAAGAGGTAAAAAATAAAATGAGAATATTCTCGTGGAATGTAAACGGTGTGAGAGCAATTGAGAAAAAAGGATTTCTAGATTGGGTAGATGCAATAGCTCCTGATATTTTATGCATTCAAGAAACTAAGGCTCACTTTGAACAGTTGCCTGATAGTTTACAGAACATGGAAGGATATCATGGCTATTGGCATTCAGGCGAAAGAAAAGGATATAGCGGCGTGGCTACTTTCTCAAAACAAGAACCTCTACATGTCCAATATGGTCTTGGTATTGAAAAATATGATAGAGAAGGAAGAGTTTTAATTACAGAGTTTGAAAACTTCTTATTGTATAATATTTATTTTCCTAATGGACAAAAAGACGAACATCGCTTACAATATAAATTAGATTTTTATGATGATTTATTAGAAATATTAAACGAGCAAGTTGCTTCAGGGGTTAATGTCATTGTTGGAGGAGATTGGAATACGGCTCATCAAGAAATTGATTTAGCTAATCCAAAAGCTAATCAAAATAATTCTGGATTCATGCCAGTAGAAAGAGCACAAATTGATACTTATATTGATAATGGGTATATAGATACTTTCAGATTATTTCATGATGAACCAGATCGTTATTCTTGGTGGACATATAGGTTTGGTGCTCGCCAACGTAATATTGGATGGAGAATAGATGGATTTTTTATGCATCAAGATTTTATAGAAAATATTTCAGATTCAGAAATACATGAAGATGTTATGGGATCAGATCATTGTCCAGTATCAATTGAACTAATTGATAATTTCTAAAACTGAAAAATATAAACTGGATGTATGTCCAACTCTTTCACCGTCTAAACTGTCTGGAAATTGAAATACGATTGAGTCTTTAATAATTCTATCGTATGGATCAAAATCATACTTTTTAAATTGCGAATCAAATGCTTTTAAATTTCTCCATTGCACATGCTTGTTGGTAAAGCCATTGTCAAACTCATTATCTAAGCTGCTGATCGTTTCAGAACAACGTTTATTAAATATCGATTCATACATCCTAACAAAGAAAGGGGTCTTTTCACGTTCATAGTATACGGGTGTAGCCACAGTATTAAACGTAATCTTATCATTGTATGGAAAAGATTGATTGGTAAACATTACTACGCTACCGCCCATGCTATGGCCAACAATTTGCCAGTCATCAACTTCTGGATGCTGCTCTATTAAATTTTGTAATTCAATTGAAAATTCTTTAGCTACCTTACTAGGGCATTCATTCCAATCATATTTATAGAAAAAAGTGTTGATATCTTCTTCAATTAATAGATTAAAAGGTTGAACCCATTCATGGTAAATTTCAACCCAATAGACTGGATAAAATCCATGTATTCCTACTATTGCTTTGGTTTGATCGTTGTCATGAATAATATTCATCCCATTAGGAATTTTTTTTACATCTTTATATGAGTTAAATTTATCTTGAGCAGTAGATGTGCTGAAGAATAAGGATAAAATAATTACAATAATTAGTCTTTGATTTCTCATTGTATAATATTGAAATTGCTAAAATGAACGCTAAGATACAATTAGTAAAAACAGAAGAAGATTATAATACAGTTCTGAGGATTAGAAGAACGGTATTTATTGAGGAACAAAATGTTCCAGAAAGCTTAGAAATTGAAAATGAAGATGCATCATTTCATGTGTTAGCTCTATACGGAAATTTTCCAGTAGGAACAGGAAGATGGAGAAAAACTTCCAAAGGTTATAAGCTAGAGCGCTTTGCAGTATTACAGGAATTTAGAAGTAAAGGAATTGGTAGAGAGATTGTAAAGTTTGTTTTGGATCAAATTCCATCTAAAAGTATGATATATTTACATGCTCAAGAAAGTGTAATAAAATTTTATAAAGATTTAGGATTCACAATTATTGGCATTACATTTATCGAAGCTGACATAGTTCATGCAAAAATGATTTATAAAGAAGTACATAGGTAAAAAATGGTTACAACAATAATCAATTCACTATTTAGCTTATCACTTTTACTGAGTGGTGGACATATAATAAGTACTAATTTAAAAGCTCATCATTATAGTGATACCGACTATAAAGAAATTTTTTATCTAGAAAATAGAGAATCAATTTCTAAGAATTGTACTATACATTCTGAAGTGGAAGATATTAAAAAAATAAAGCGCAATCGACCTAATGGTGAACAAGAAATGGTGTATAAAGTGACTAAAAATGAGTCCCTTGAAAAAGTGAAGAAAGAAGAAAATACTAATACTGAAATATAGTTTATAAAAGATGAATCAATCTTCACATATCCGCCTATTTAAAATTATACTTACTTACTGGCCTTTATTAATTGCCTCTAGTATAGCAGCTATTATCTTTGTCTTATTTAATAGTGCCTCTATTTGGATCACTGCCACTATGATTAATAATGTTTTAATTGATTTTAGTTCTTTAGATGCAGAGAATACTCGATTACTAGGGTTAGAAAGCTTATCTGCCAACGAAAAGTTAAAACTCTTTTCCAATAATATACTTCTAAGAAAAACAGCCATTGATACTGTTTATGCTGTTTGTGTTGCTTTGGTGGCAGTATTTACATTCAAAAATATTGCATTATATATCAAAAATATTACTCTATCTATTATTCAGTTTAAGCTTATTCGAGATTTAAGAAACAGACTATATGGACATTTACATTATTTATCCCTCTCTTATTTTAATAAGAATAAATCTGGTGAATTAACATCTATTCTTGTTAGTGATATTGATAATATGAAGAATTCCTTATCGACTAGTTTTCAAAAGTTATTTGTAGAACCAATCAATATCCTAACATTTTTAACATTACTTTTTATTATTAGTCCAAAGCTAGCAACAATTGCATTGACGGTTGTTCCTGTGAGTGGAGTAATTATTTTTGGTATTGCTAGAAGCATTAGAAGAAGATCAGCAAGAACCCAAGAACAATTAGCTGGAATAACATCTGTGATAGCTGAAACACTAAGTTCAATAAGAATTGTTAAAGCATTTGCTATGAAAGCATATGAAGTAAGACGATTCTCTAGTGAGACACAAAAATATTATAAGTTGATGCTTAGAAAAGACATTTTGAGGTTGGTTTCATCTCCAATTTCAGAGATTATTGGAGCATCCATTGCAGCATTATTACTATGGGTAGGAGCACGAGATGTCTTATTGGCTCAATCTATCACATCAGAAGATTTTATACGCTTTATTTTATTGTTGTTTAGTTTATTTGGTCCAATTAAAAATCTTAGCAACGTCTTTAATGAATTGCAAAATGGATTAGCATCAGCAGATAGAGTGTTTTCTATCCTAGATACTAAGTCTGATATTGTGAATATTTCAGATGCTATACATGTAGATACTCTCAAAGAAGATGTTATATTTAAAGATGTCAGTTTTCATTACGGCAATAAAGAAGAGCAAGTATTAAAGAAGATTAATTTTTCTATTAAGTCAGGTCAAATTGTGGCACTTGTTGGTCCTAGTGGTGCAGGAAAATCTACTTTAGTTGATTTAATTCCAAGATTTTATGATACAATTCAAGGTTCTATTCTTATTGATAACAATAATATCAAAGATATGGATATTAATTCATTGAGATCATTGATGGGAATTGTAACGCAAGAAACATTCTTATTTAATGACACCGTACGAGCGAATATTTCTTATGGAGTTGAATCAATCCAAGATGACATTATAAGAGAGGCTGCAGTTGCAGCAAATGCACATCATTTTATCAAAAAATTACCTAATGGATATGATACCATTATTGGTGAAAGAGGTGTATCGTTATCAGGAGGACAAAGACAACGTATTGCTATAGCTCGTGCAATAGTAAAAAATCCACCAATCTTAATTTTAGATGAAGCAACGTCTTCACTTGATACCGAATCAGAAAAGAATGTGCAGGAAGCAATTGAGAAGTTAATGCGCAATCGTACTGTGATTGTAATAGCACATAGATTATCTACGGTGCATAATGCAGATAAGATTATTGTTCTTGATAAGGGGGAAATTGTTGATCAAGGCAGTCATGATGAGCTAATTAATAGAGATGGTATATATAAACAATTACACAATATGCAATTTCAAACTTAAATTGAGACACTATTATGGGGAAATTAGAAGAAAATTTAGCAAAAAAAATACCTAACTGGAGATATAACTATCGACAGCTTCTTGATGAAAAAGGTGACCATGTCACGAGTACAGTAACTATAGAAAAAGCTTTTTCCGGTATGCGAGGAGTAAAAGGAATGATATGTGATACTTCATCTGTCACAGGAGATGCTGGATTACATGTTAGAGGTCATCATATACTTGATCTGGTTCATATTAAGCCAGAAGAAGTTCTTTATTTAATGTTGGTTGGAGAATTACCTAACAAGGAAGAATTAGAAGATTTACAAAAATGTTTACACTCTAGAAGTGAAGTTCCACAGTACGTGTGGGATGTGTTAAATAGTATGCCAAAAGATTCACACCCAATGACAATGTTTAATACAGCAATCCTATCTATGCAGAAGGAAAGTAAATTTGCAGAAGCTTATGATTTAGTAATCTCAAAGAATGATTATTGGGAGAGTACTCTTGTCGATGGCTTAAATATTATTGCAAAGCTTCCTGCTATTGCAGCAGCAATCTATCGATTAAGATTTAATAAGGGTGAAAGATTAGAGCATGCAGGTTCTGAAGATTGGTCTGAAAGTTTTTTACAAATGCTTGGTTTTGAGGAATCAGACGAGATGCTAAAAATGATGCAACTCTATTTAATGTTGCACTGTGATCATGAAGGAGGCAATGTTAGTACATTTAGCGCACTTACCGTTAATTCTGCTTTGTCTGATCCTTACTATTCTTTATCTGCAGGCCTTAATGGGTTAGCGGGCCCTTTGCATGGGCTAGCAAATCAAAATAATTTGAAATTTGTATTAGATGTTGTAGAGCATTTTAAGGGAGTACCAAGCGATCAAGATTTAAAAGCATTTGCTTGGGATCGATTAAACTCAGGGAAAGTAATCCCTGGATATGGCCATGCCGTATTAAGATGTCCTGATCCAAGATTTACAGCATTTATGGGATTTGGTAAAGAACATATTCAAGATTGTGAAGTCTTTGACGTAGTAATTAAATTATTTGATATTATTCCTGATATATTAAAAGAGCATGGAAAAGCTAAAAATCCATGGCCAAATGTTGATGCCGCTTCTGGATCACTGTTGCATTACTATGGATTAAAAGAATTTGAATTCTATACTGTGTTATTTAGTATGTCTAGATCATTAGGTATTATATCGCAGCTGGTATTAAGTCGTGCAATGGGACTTCCATTAACACGACCAAAGTCTTTGACCTTTGAAGCCTTGAATAATTTATAAGCATTTATGCTTAAAAAAGATAAAGTTAATTTCATTATAAATAAGCTTGATGAAATTTATCCTGAAGTGTCACCACCTTTAACTCATTCAAATCATTATACTTTATTAATTGCAGTTCTGTTATCAGCAAATACAACAGATAAGTCTGTAAATAAAATAACCCCAACTCTTTTTGCTAAAGCAAATACACCACAAAAAATGATAACATTAGACTATGAAACAATTTATAGTATTATTAGACCTTGCGGATTGGGTCCAGCAAAATCAAGAGCGATTCTAGGGCTATCTCAAATATTAGTTGATAAATATAATGGAAAAGTGCCAAATGATTTTTCAGCATTAGAGTCTTTTCCTGGAGTAGGACACAAAACAGCTTCTGTTGTGATGTCTCAAGCCTTTGGAGTTCCTGCATTTGCTGTAGATACACATGTGCATCGATTAATGTACAGATGGGGATTATCTTCAGGTAGGAGTGTCAAAGAAACAGAGAAAGATGCTAAAAGACTATTTCCAGAACAAAAATGGAGTAAACTCCATCTTCAAATTGTATTTTATGGGAGAACTTATTGCCCTGCCAAGAATTTTAATCCAGAGAAATGTCCAATCACTTCAGTAGTTGGAAGAAGATCTTTATTTAGATAAATTATCTATTAAAATGACAAGGAATGATAATATATATTTAACAAAAGTATTTACTTTTGCAGCAGCGCATCAATATGGCAATGCTAACTGGTCTGATGAAAAAAACTTAGAAGTATTTGGAAAAGATGTCAGAGTGCATGGGCATAATTATGCACTGCATGTTACTGTAACCGGAGATGTAGACCCAGATACAGGATTTTTAGTAGATTTAGATCATTTAAAGGCGGTTGTGAAAAAGCATGTGGTATCCGTATTAGACCACTCTCAATTTGAGAAAGATATTCCTTGGTTTAAAGGTAAACAGCCTTCAACAGAGAATTTGGTTGTTTTTATTTGGGAATCTATTTCTACTCATTTAGAAGGATGTTCTTTGCACCATATACGTTTAGTAGAAACACCAACAATTTATACAGACTATTATGGAGGGTAATAGTGAATGATTTTCAAGAAAGATTTTATTTAATTTTAACAGGGATTTTTATTGCATCACTTGTTGCATGCAATCTTATCTTTCAAAAGTTCTTTACTTGGAATTTTCTTGGTATGACCTTTGAGCTTTCTGTGGGGATTATTGCATACCCGGTGACATTTTTAGTCACAGATTTAATTTCTGAACTCTATGGACAAAAGCGAGCAAATCAGGTAGTTATATCTGGATTTTTTGCGAGTATTTTTACAACACTACTCATTATGATTTCTATGAATGCTACTGCTGCAGAATGGTCCCCAATAGATAGCGAAACATTTACAAGAGTTTTTGGACTAACAGGTCCTGCATTTTTTGCATCTATGGTCGCATATTTGACTGCACAATTAATAGATGTTAGAATATTTCATTTTTGGAAACGCCTTACTAAAGGAAAATATTTATGGCTTAGAAATAATGCATCTACTATGTTCTCTCAGTTGGTAGATACATCTGTCATTTTAATTATTCTTTGTTCAGCTGGCGTTATTGAATGGGAGCGTTTTTATAGTTTATGGATGATGGGGTGGTTATTTAAGGTGTTGGTTGCACTATTTGATACCCCAATCATTTATTTTGCATTGTGGGCATTAAAAGATAAGATTCAACCTACAAGTTATTTAGAGGAGCATTAATGAACGAGAAAGAGAAAAAACATTTAGAAGAAATTACTAAACAATTATTAAAGTCTATTGGAGAAGATCCAAGCAGAGAAGGGTTGTTAAAGACGCCTCAAAGAGTTGCTAAATCTTGGGAATTCTTATCACAAGGATATAACGAGAATCTTGATACATTAATCAATGATGCTATTTTTAATGAATCTGCAAAGGACATGGTTATTGTAAAAAATATAGAATTTTATAGTCTTTGTGAGCATCATCTTATTCCATTTTATGGGAAAGCGCATGTTGCATATATTCCAAATGGTAAAATTATTGGTCTTTCAAAAATTCCAAGAATTATTGATCATTATTCCAAGCGATTACAAGTTCAAGAACGACTTACCAATCAAATTGCAAATACTATTCAGGATATTTTGGAACCAAAAGGAGTGGCGGTTGTTATGGAAGGGAAGCATTTTTGCATGCTAATGCGTGGAGTGCAAAAGCAAAATAGCATTGCAACAACAAGTGCTATGCTAGGATCGTTTAAAGAAAAAAATACTACAAGAAATGAATTCTTAAATTTGATACAAACAAATAATGTATAAAAGTAAGTGAGAAACTATTGAACAATTATGACTTAATTATTGTAGGCGGAGGTCCTGGAGGTTATAATGCTGCATTTCGTGCTGCTGAATTAGGAAAGAAAGTAGCAATTGTAGATGATAACAATTTGGGAGGCGTTTGTCTTAACTGGGGATGTATTCCGACTAAATCATTGTTAAAGAATGCAGAAGCAATGGATTTAATCAATGCATCTGAATCGTATGGTATTTCTGTGAAAGATATTACAGTAGACTTTGATTTTATTGTTAATAAAAGCGTAAAAGCAAGACAGCGTTTATCGCGAGGACTACATCACCAAGTAAAAAAACATAATATAGATTTTCATGCAGGATTTGGGACATTCACTGATCAGAATACCATCGCAATTAATGATATGTCTATTACTGCAGAAACATTTATTATTGCAACAGGGTCTAAACCAAAGACACTTCCTAGTTTAGACGCAGATCACAGTAAAATTGTCTATGCAAAAGATATTTTTCAGATGAAATCTATCCCCAAATCCATGACAATTATTGGAGCGGGTGCTATTGGCGTAGAGTTTGCATATTTCTTTAATAGTTTTGGGACTGAGGTGACGCTTATTGAAGCAGAAGATACGATTCTTCCACATGAAGACAGAGAAGTCTCTCAATGGGTTGAAAAAACTTTTAAGAAGAAAAAAATTAATGTTTTAACTAGTACGTTAGCAGAGAAAATTGATGATGAAAAAATCTTAATTTCAGTTGGAGTAGAAGGAAATTCTACGGGAATGGGGTTAAAAGATTTAGGAATAGAGTTGTCTGCTAACAATCATATTGTTGTAGATCAAAATGGAAAAACGAATATTGATAATATCTATGCAGTAGGAGATGTAATTGGTGCACCATGGCTTGCTCATGTCTCTGCAGCAGAGGGTCTTTATGCGGCGGAGCATCTTTGTGGGTTGCATCCAAAAGAGATTGATTATCAGAGTATTCCTGCTTGTACTTATTCAAAGCCAGAAGTGGCATCAATCGGATCTACAGAGCAACAATTAGTAGATAGTGGTATAGATTTTAAAGTCGCTAAATCATTTTTTATTGCCAATGGGAAAGCAGTAGCTGTTGGATCTACTGATGGATTTATAAAAATATTAGTTGGCGAAGAAGGACATATCTTAGGTGCACATATTGTTGGATCTAATGCCACAGAAATGATTTCAGAAATTAGCATTATCAAGTCAAACAATTTAACAATTGATAGCATATTTAATTCTATACACCCTCACCCTACTTTTTCTGAAGCTATCTTTGAAACATTATTGCAGTTAAAGTAAATGGATATAGCTGTTAAAGATTTAGGGACATGTAACTATAGTACAGCCTTATCTAAACAAGAACTTACAAGAGAACAATTAATTCAGAATGGAGGAAAGAATACCTTATTCTTAGTAGAGCATGATCATATTTATACCCTTGGAAAGAATGCTAACCCTAAAAATATCTTAAAAGATAATTGTGAAATTGTTCAAACAGATCGAGGAGGAGATGTAACATATCATGGTCCGGGACAACTAGTTGGCTATCCAATAATAGATTTAAAGAAAACAGGAATGGGGATTAAGTCTTATGTAAAAAATATTGAATCTTTACTTATTGCCACACTTCATGACTATTCTATAGATGCACATACAAAAGAAGGGAAACCTGGCGTATGGATTCAGAATAAAAAAATTGGTAGCATTGGTATTCATGTATCTCGTGGAGTTACTACACATGGATTTTCTTTAAATGTGAATACAGATATGAATTATTTTTCCAACATTATTTCTTGTGGAATTGATGATGTTCTAATGACATCTATGGAGAAAGAACTTGGAACAAATTTTTTTATGAATGATATTAAACAGTCAATTATAAGACATTTTAACCAACTATTTAGAGCATAATGATTCGAGCGGGACTACATAAACCAAAAATTAATATCACAATTGATGAAAATTATAAGTCAGTTAAAAGTATGGTGGAAAAAAGTTATCTTAATACTGTTTGCGCCGAAGCAAGATGCCCAAATATTTATGAATGCTGGAGTAGAAAAACAGCTACCTTAATGATATTAGGGGATACATGTACTCGAGGATGCGGTTTTTGCTCTATTAAGACAGGAAGGCCTACCTGGGATGATCCTCTTGAGCCATATCGTGTAGCACAAGCGGTACAAAAAATGCAATTACGACATGTCGTTATCACATCGGTAGATCGGGACGATTTAAAAGATGATTATGGTTCTACTATATGGGCACAAACAATTAACACTACTCGCAAATTAAATCCAAAATGTACTATAGAGGTATTGACTCCAGATTTTAAGGGAGATAAAAAAGCTTTAAAAACAGTATTTGATTCAAAACCAGATATATTTAGCCATAATGTGGAATGCGTAGAAAGAATTAGCAAAGGAGTAAGAGCGCAAGCCAGCTGGCAACGTTCACTGGATGTACTTAAAGAGTCAATAGAGTATGGTCTACGTACAAAAACAGGTATCATGGTTGGATTGGGAGAAACTGAACAAGAAGTAAAAGATACCATGGTGCAAATTGTAGATTTAGGAGTACAAATTTTTACAATTGGTCAATATTTACAACCAACAAGAAAGCATTTAAAGGTAGAAAAATATGTTTCAAAAGAGAAATTTGAAGAATATAAAGTTTTTGGTAAATCAATTGGTTTTAAGATAGTGGAGTCTGGTCCATTAGTAAGAAGTTCTTATCGTGCAGATGAGCAAGCTCGTACTATATTTAGCAACAATGAATAGATTCATATTATATACAGTTATTCTTGGTACATGTTTTTTTGTATCTCATATCGCGATTAATGGCACCAATCAGTTTCTAGGAAAGGATATGGTAAAAAATATTTCTTATAAATTGCCCGATCATTGGGAGGCGTCCAGTTCAGATAAGCAATTTCGTTTATTAGAAGTCAATTTGGACACCAATGAAGATTTTTCTTTAGTCGTCTTTAATAACATTCAAGGAACGGCAGATCAAAATATAGATCGTTGGATTGGTCAATTTAAGAAAGATGCATCATTGGATAGCACTAATATCATTATTACAAGAGATAGCTTGGATAATAAATATGTTACATCAATTGAGATGTATGGCACCTATGAGATACCTAGAATGGGGAACAATACAGCCCCAGTAGTTGTTAAATCTAACTATGGCCTCTTGGGAGGTGTAGTTGAATTTCCTAATAGTTTATATTTTATTAAGGCCGTAGGGAATGATGAGTTGATAAAAGTAAATTCTGCATCCTTTGAAGAGTTTTTATACTCAATTGAACTAAATTAGCAGACTTTATTGCCATTTTGGCAGATTATTGATGAATTTTTATAATTTTAGGTTATATTTGATATAAGGCATACTTTTTGCATCAATACTAGTAGGAAAAAAAATATGGACACAATAGAAAAACAATATCCAGTAATGCCGTTAAAGAATACGGTATTATTCCCTCAACAGGTTATTCCTATTTATGTAGGAAGAAAAAAGTCGCTAAAGCTGATTGAAGATTTAGATCCAGATAATAAATATTTGGTAGTCGTCGCACAGCAAGATGGCTCAGTAGAAGATCCAAAAGAACAAGATTTATATTCTTATGGTACATTAGCATTAGTATTAAAGACTTTTGATATGCCAGATAATAGCAAGTCTGCCATTGTACAAGGGGTAGATAGAGTAAAGATTCTAAAATATGAAGAAGGTGATGACTATTTTATTGCTGACGTAGAAAGAATTCCAGAATCAATTACTACTCCAGATGTGCAGGTTGAAGCATTGGCTAAAAGTTTAAAAAATTCATTTACTGAATTAATAAAAATCTCTCCGAATCTCAATGAAGAGCATGCAGGAATGTTATCAAATATTGATCGTCCTTCTAGGCTTGCTGATAGAGCAACATCTCTTTTATCTGTATCGAATTCAGAAAAACAAGAAGTCCTAGAAGAGTTAGATATTAAAAAGCGTGTTGAAATTGCAATTAATTTATTACAAAAAGAAATACAGCGCATTAAGCTGGGGGAAGAAATTCAAACAGAAGTACAAGATGAAATTTCTAAGACTCAACGAGAGTATTATTTAAGAGAGCAGATGAAAACTATCCAAAAAGAACTAGGAGAAGATAATCAGACTGTAGAATTAGATGAATTGACTAAAAAAATTGATGATGTGAAGATGAGTGAAGAGGCTACAAAAGTAGCACATAAAGAATTAGATCGTCTTTCACGTATTTCACCACAATCTCCTGAGTATTCTGTCGCAAGAACTTACTTAGAGTGGTTAACAGATTTGCCATGGAGTAAATCTAGTAAAGATAACTTAAATATTAAAAAAGCAAGTAAAACGCTTAACGAAGATCATTATGGTCTGGAAAAAGTAAAAGAACGTGTGCTGGAATATCTAGCAGTAAGGTCTTTGAAAAAGAAAGTCACAAAAAATGACACGGTTAGAGGACCTATCCTTTGCTTTACAGGCCCTCCAGGGGTTGGTAAAACTTCTTTAGGAAAGTCTATTGCTAAATCGATGGGAAGAGAATTTGTTCGTATTTCATTAGGTGGAGTAAGAGACGAAGCAGAAATTAGAGGACATAGACGTACTTATATCGGAGCATTACCTGGAAGAATTATTCAGTCATTGAAAAAAGCTAAAACAAATAACCCTGTCTTTATGTTGGATGAGATTGATAAGCTAGGTTCAGATTTTAGAGGCGATCCTTCTTCAGCAATGCTTGAAGTCTTGGATCCAGAACAAAATCATGCATTTAGCGATCATTATCTAGAAGTAGATTTTGATTTAAGTAAAGTAATGTTTATTTCTACAGCAAATTATGCTGATAATATTCCTCATGCACTATATGACCGTATGGAAATGTTAGATTTCAGAGGTTATATTGATGATGAAAAAGTTAAGATTGCTGAAAAGCATTTAATTCCAAAACAAATTACAGAAAATGGATTAACCCCTAAGCAAGTGAAGTTTAATGAAGTTGGTATTAAAGAAATTATTCGTTCTTATACGCGAGAATCTGGAGTAAGAAGCTTAGAAAGAGAAATTTCTAATGTGCTTAGAAAAATTGCAGTAGATGTAATAAATAAAAAAGTAAAAACGGTTAATGTGACTAAAAAAATCGTTAATGACTATTTAGGGATTCCTAAGTTTCAATCTGATTTAGCAGAACGCACTACTAAGCCAGGTGTTGTAACGGGGATGGCATGGACTGCTGCAGGTGGAGATATTCTATTTGTAGAATCAAGCAAGATGAGAGGAAAAGGTTTGCTTACCTTGACCGGTCAATTGGGCGATGTTATGAAAGAGTCTGCTGCTGCTGCATTTACGTATGTCAAATCCCATACAGATATTTTAGGATTAAAAGAAGATTTTGCAGAAAAAATGGATATTCATGTTCATTGTCCGGCTGGAGCTATTCCAAAAGATGGTCCTTCAGCGGGTGTAGGAATGTTTACTTCATTGGTATCTTTATTAACAAATAAACCAGTAAAGAGCAAACTTTCTATGACAGGAGAAATTACATTAAGAGGAAATGTCCTTGCTATTGGCGGTGTCAAAGAAAAAGTGACAGCTGCTCATCGTGCAGGCATTAGAACAATCATACTTCCTTTTGCAAATAAACGTGACTTAGAAGAGATTCCGGAACATATCAAAAAAGATTTAACCTTTCATTTCGCAAAAGAAGTGATGGATGTCATTGATGTGGCTATCCCAGATCTTAAAAAGTAATTTGTTGGATTATTTAATCTAAGAATTTAATTTCACTCACTTTTGGGGCGATTAGCTCAGCTGGTCAGAGCGCCTGCTTTACACGCAGGACGTCGGGAGTTCGAATCTCTCATCGCCCACTTCGATAGTGCTTTGCAAAGTTCGACGACAAATAAGGGTTGCCTTTTGGTAGCCCTTCTTTGTATCTAATATGTATTAATAGTGACATACGAGGACAAAAAATAGGGCAACTATACAGCCAACTATTATAATAGTCCTTTCTTACATTCAGAACACTTCAAAATACATCAAAAAACATCATATTTGGGTAATAGTAGGATAATAATAATGAGATAATCGTTCTTTTTTACTAAATTATAAGGTGATGATAAAAAAATTACTATTAATTTCATTGTTAATTGTGATAGGATGCTCCTCTCCTCCTCCTGATGGACCCTTCAAAGAGTACCATGAAGAATATGGGAAGCCTACC
>JAAZXT010000045.1 GCA_014240005.1 Fidelibacterota bacterium
AATGTGGATGTGCATTTCTTTGATTAGGTTCTCCGTGCGTTGCCCATCTTGTATGAGCAATACCTGTTCCACTATAATTTTTTAAAGATTTTTTATTATTAATGGCATTTTCAAGTTCTCTTACTTTACCAACACGTTTTGTGATGGCAATTCTATCATTTAAAATACAAGCTACTCCCGCAGAGTCATATCCACGATATTCTAGCTTTTTTAACCCATTTATTAAGATTGGGAAACAATTTTCTGAACCTTTATATGCTACTATTCCACACATGACTTCGTAATATATTAAGTAATACCATTACTATCCTCTTTTTTTATAACCTGTGAACCAGGAGGATTGAAAAAATATGTTAAAGCTTCTTTGATGCTATTTGCATTATACATATCACGAAACAATGATTGCCATTCCATAAAAGTTATCTTTACTGGATCATATGTTTCAACATTCTTCACTAAACCATACTTAACTGGTGCACGTTCTGGTTCAAAAGTACCAAAAATTCGATCCCATATTATAAACACATTACCATAATTCTTATCAATATATTCTGGATTAGAACCATGGTGAACACGATGATGAGATGGGGTATTAAAAATCCATTCTATAGGACCGAGAGTTCCAATCATTTGTGTATGCCCAACTACTCCCCAAAGAGTACTCAAGACACCACATACCGCAATCATAGTCGGGTCTAAACCCATTAATGGTAAAACAATAAAGAAAGGTATTTTAGAGATAGGTCCAAACCAAGCTTGTCGGAAAGAAACAGCAAAATTCATCTCTTCGCTTGAATGGTGACTCATGTGCACTGCCCAAAGAAAACGACTACGATGAGACAAGCGATGGTAAAAATAAAAAACTAAATCAATTAATATAATAGTTATAAGCCAGAGAGACCAAGTTGGTAGGGTTCCAATTAAGTCAATAATACGAAATTGATAAAGATAAAAATGCAGACCCAAAGTACCACCTTTTATTAATACATGCGTCACCATATTACCGACTAAAAGACCAATAGTAGCTAAAGTATCACCTACATTATAATATCCTTTTTGCTTCCAATGTGAGAAAATCGCCTCAATTACTATTAATAATAATACTAGTGGCGCTCCAAGAGCAAAAGCTTCATTGACTGTTATAGAAGACATAATTATTTATCTTTTACTAAATTTAAGGTCATTTTTACATTTCCTCTTAAATATTTATCTGAATCTAACGGTACTTCTTTAAAGCCATATTTATCATATAAGTTCCTTGCTATAACTAAAGTATCATTGGTAATTAAAATAATTTCTTTGACTTTTTTCTCCTTTGCAAATAAGATACATTTATCCATTAATTTGTTTGCAATCCCATTACCTCGATATTGAGTATCTACTGTCATCTTTGCCAACTCATAAGTATCTGATTTAATTGGGATCATTGCAACAGTAGCTATCGGTTTATCTTCAATTAAAGCAAAAAAAATTTCTCCTCCTTTATTTATTATACTTTCTTCAGGATTGAGCAAATCAAATTTATCAGATTCTTCTAGTAAAAAGGACTCTTCAATCCATTTTTTATTTAAGGTATAAAAATCTGAGATATATTCTTTTTTAAATGATTCAATTGATATGCAATCTTCTTTATGCATAATGATCAGTTTGGCCAGTACATATATTCATCGCCTTTTTCATATTTTTCACCTGTATGCTTATCAATTAATATTGGGGCATTAATAGCGCTTGGCCATAACGGTTCTACTTGTTCTAAGTTATGTGTATCGAGCAACTCTTCTAATAATTGTACTTTTTCTGGATAGTCAGCAGCGACATTATTTTGTTCAGTTGGATCTTCATCAAGATGAAACAACCACTTGTTATTAGGTTTATTTGTTCTAATCAATTTCCAGCCTTGATGAAGTACAGTCTGCTGATGTCCTTGTCTCCAAAATAAAGTTTCATGAAGTATGCCTTTCTTGTCTCCAGTGATAAAAGGTAAAAAATCTACTCCGTCTAATGTTCTATCATTAGGAATATCGGCATTTGCTGCAGCTACAATGGTATGAAAAATATCATTATGATGTACTGCGGGCATAAATTTCGTTCCAGCTTTAATTTGATTAGGCCACTTAGCCATAAATGGAATATGCATTCCTCCTTCAAAATGGGTAAGCTTCCACCCACGATAAGGTTTATTGATATCAGCAAGTTCGATATAACTCGCTCCTCCATTATCGCTGGTAACAATAATCAATGTATTGTCTGTTAATCCATTTTCTTCTAATGCATCAACGATGCGTCCTACACTTCTATCTAATGCCTTAATCATACCAGAGTAGACTTGCAAATTATGTCCCTGAGTATGATGGCTAATAGATTCAACATCGCTTTTTAAAGCTTGCAATGGATTATGAACTGCCCAATGAGCTAAATACAGAAAGAAGGGTTGATGTTTATTTTTTTCTATTACTTGAATTGCTTCATCGGTGTAATAATCAGTAAGATATCCTCCCGGTGCAAAACTCGGACTTTTATTAAATGATGCACTAAATTGAGATCTAGACCAAATCATTTTATCGACAGGATGATCAAATTTTGAGTTAACAACGTTCTTATCATTTTCAGGTAAATAAAGTCCTCCATCCAAAAGCAAACTATCATCAAATCCTTGATCATTAGGGTGGCTGCCATCTATTCGTCCTAAATGCCATTTTCCAACATGGGCTGTATAATAACCGGCATCCTGTAATGCTTCAGCAATAGTAATCTCTTCAGTGGGAAGACCTGCACTAAAGACATGTTTTGACACTGTGGCAAGATTTTGATCTATCTCTGATTTAAGCTCTGAATTCTCAATCTCATTTATCCATTTGAACAATGTAAAAGCACCTGGAAAAAGTGGAGTAAATTCAAATCCAAATCGGGTTGAATAACGCCCGGTCATAATAGATGCTCTTGATGGAGCACATATTGCATTGGCTGCATATCCATTTTCAAAAAGAACACCTTCATATGCAATTTGATCAATATTAGGAGTCATTAAAGAGCCGCTTCCTGCTCCTCCGTTGTAAAGAGAGATATCATTAAATCCTAGATCATCTGCAAGAATTAAAATGATATTAGGCCTTGTATCCAATGTTTTATTTTCAAGAGAAGGGCCTTCTTGCCAATTGGAAGATCCTACAGATAAAACTGGCTTTACAATATTTAAAATTTTGGGAAGTGCCCAGACAGTAATATTAACTCTATTCTGCCAAGCTATAGATCCTATGAATATTAAAAAAAATAGACTAGCTATAATTTTTTTCATAGTGCATTTGTCTTTCATCTTTTAACATTCCAATAGTTTCATTCATAAATCTATTTCTATCTTCTTTGGTTTTAAAAACCCAAATACAAACGGTATCTTTACTGTGATAAATTGCTTTCAATTCATCATCAATATCACAAATTTCTTGTGGTATATCTGTTTTTATACAAATCATGTCATTCCCACTCAATAGTAGCCGGTGGCTTACCTGTACAATCATAAACTACTCTACTGACTGTTGAGATTTCATTGACAATGCGATTGGAAACTTTTCCAATGAAGTCATAAGGAAGATGAGCCCATGTGGCTGTCATAAAATCAACAGTCTCTACTGCCCTTAAAGCTAATACGTCTTCATACCGCCTCTCATCGCCAACAACACCTACTGATTTTACAGGCAGATAGACAACAAATGCCTGGCTAAGCGAATCATATAAGTTTGCTTCTTTTAATTCATCAATAAAAATTTTGTCTGCTTTTTGCAATATATCAATTCTGTCTTTTGTTACTTCCCCCATAATTCTAATGCCTAAGCCAGGACCGGGAAATGGATGTCTTTTTAAAATGTGCTCAGGGGTATGTAATTCTTTTCCAATCTTTTTAACTTCATCTTTGAATAAATCTCTAATAGGCTCTACTAATTTCAAATCCATTCTTTCTGGCAATCCACCCACATTATGATGAGATTTAATTACACTAGATTTATCTCCATCAGATGATGATTCAATCACATCTGGATAAATAGTTCCTTGTGCAAGCCATTGAACATCTTTAATCTTATTGGCTTCTTTTTCAAAGACATCAATAAAAGTATTTCCAATAATTACTCTTTTCTTTTCTGGATCTGTCACACCTTTTAGTCGATTCAGGAAAATATCGCTAGCTTCTGATAACTGAATATTAATTCCTAAGTCTTGAAACGTACTCATCACTTCTTCTACTTCGTCCAATCTTAGTAACCCATGATCTACAAAAATACAAATTAGATTTTCTTTAATGCATTTATCTAACAGCATTGCAACTACAGATGAATCTACTCCACCAGATAAGCCAAGCAATACCTTGTCATGACCTACTTGATCTTTCACAGCAGCAATCATTGACTTTATGATGTCTGA
>JAAZXT010000056.1 GCA_014240005.1 Fidelibacterota bacterium
ATAATAACTGGAAAAGTAGAATGAATTTTTTTAGCTAAATCAAAAATTTCACTCCCTTCTAGAGAGAATTTATCAGAATATTCTTGAAGTAATTCAACATTCAATAATTCAAGCAATTCATCTTCATCTAGCAATTTTATTAAGACTGTTAAAACATATCCAAGAATAGATCTTGGAGGATAACCCTCAGGTAATACACAATGATTATGATTATCATTTTTTAATAATGTTAAGAGCTTACCTCCTGAGGTTATTCCAAAAATATTTTTTGTAAGACTTGATGCATGCTTATAGTATGAAAGAGACTCTTCTGTATTTCCAGAATAAGAACAGATAATTAATAAAGTATTTTCATCAATGATTGCATTTGGAAAATAATTTCTTTCTACTATAATCTCTAAATGTGGGGATATATCTTTCATTATCAATCCAGCAATAGCAGAACCTCCCATACCCATAATTACTACTCTATGGATCTTATCTAAATTGATAGATACACTTTTAGTATCATTGATTGCATCAGATATTTGAGTTGGAAAATCTTTAATTTTTTTATACATCTTATTTCTCTCGTTTTATAACAATGTTTAACAATACTATTATATCATCATGAATCGTATTTGGCAAAGATTTAATTATATCTTTACACTTATTTTCAAAATTTAATAATAATTCATTTGATTTCTCGATAATACCAGCATTTCTATAATAATCTCTAAGTATCAACTTTTTTTCTTCCAAAGAAATATTTTTAATTCTCTCTTGAAGAATGTTCCAACCATTTCTATCGTGATCTAATGCCATACTAGATAAGATTGTCTTCTTATTTCTTCTGATATCAGAACTTGTTCCCTTGCCCATATTCTCGGAAGAAGTTGACATTTCAAGAATATCATCTTGTATCTGAAAAATGATACCAAGATTCCTTCCAAACTGTTTTAATTGAGATTTAAACTCTAAATAATCATCGCTTATCAAAGAAGGAATTTCAAAACAAAGCTCAAATAAAGATCCTGTTTTTTTCTCACTCATTAAAATATATTCATCCACAGAAGCATCTCTTGACTCAAACTCCATATCATATGCTTGTCCTTCACATATTTCTAATATCACTTCATTATATCTTGTTAAAATATCTAAAGTATTCTTTTTTATTTTTCCAATAAAGATTGGTCCAAGCGACCCTAAACCATCTCCAGCTAACACAGCACGAGCATTATCCCATTTTTTATGAATAGTGGCAACATTATGCCTGAGGTCGTCTCCATCCATAATATCGTCATGCACTAGTGTAAAATTATGTAGTAATTCTACCCCCATTGCTCCATTCATGGTATCCTTTGGATCATTATTAAATAAATCACCTAAGAATTGGACAATAAGTGGTCTTAACCGTTTACCGTTAGATTGAAGAATATATTTAATGGGATCATAAAGATATGATGGACCTTCAATATCTTGAAGCTTGCTTAATTCTTTTAAAAAAAGATCTTTGTACTCTTGATGATTTTTATTTATCACGTAATTTTTCTAATATTTTTTGTGTGTCTTTATAGCCGTCTTCAGCCGAAGGTTCTCCCGCTTGATAAACAGAGCAATGCGGTGTACCATGCATTACCTTTGCTAACGGATAGTCATTACCACCCTCTGTAGTTCTATCACCTATAAAAATATACTGTTCATCCGAGTAGAATTTCTTAACCTCGGTTAAGACTTGAGATTTATTCATCCCTCTAGGTGTAATATCAATAGATATTTGTCCTCCTATGACAGCATCAAGATTATCCCATCTAGTTATAATCTCATTGGCAATACTCGCTCTTTCTTGAGTGTTTACATCGTACTTGAAATAATCTAATCTTTCCTCTAAAGAACAGTCTCTTCCAACGATACTAAAATTCAACATAGAGCCTCTGTCTTCAATATGATTTCCAGCTCTTAATGGATAGTTGCTATTTTCTATTTCTTCTTTTAAAAAAGACAGTAAATCTTCTGATGGTTTAAACTCATGATTGTAGGATAATTCATTATTTAACCATAATTGATTCCCTCCACATGTAAATACTCCTTCAGAAAGATCGAGAATATATTGGGGAACTTGTTCTTTAATTTTCTCTAGATTACTTCCACTTACAAGAAAAAAAATATGCTCTTTTGCCCATTGTGAAAAAAACTTTTCAAAGTCAGGGGTCATTTCTCTTCTTGATGGGGTAAGCGTGCCATCCATATCAAAGATATAAATTGTTTTCATTGATTAATTCCTCTTGTTAAATACTTTCAAAATATCTTTTAGCTTCTTTTTTAATGTGCGGTGATAAATAAATAGCTGATATCATAGTTGGAAAAGCCATCAAAGCAAACATTGCATCTACAATATTAACAGCTAAATCTAATGATAGTACTGAACCAAGAACAAGAGTTATGACATAGAAAATTCTATAATATACTTTTGAACCTGCTCCAAATAAATAAGATGCACATTTACACCCATAATATGAATAACCAAACATAGTGGATAAAGCAAAAGTTGCTACTGAAAAAATCAAAATAAAGTCGCCTACAATACCAAGATGATTAGCAAAAGATTTTTGCGTTAGCGTAACTCCAGAAAATTCTCCCGTCATCCAATCGCCCGATAATAAAATAACAATTCCGGTAATGGTACATACAATAAGCGTATCAATCACTGGACCAATCATTGCTACAAGGCCTGATCTAATTGGTTCATTGTTCTTTGATGCTCCAATAGCCATCACCTCAGTACCCATTCCAGCTTCATTTGAGAATGCCGCCCTTCTAAATCCTTGACTAATCACAACAGCTGTTCCTACAAAACCTCCAGCAACTGAACTCCCATTAAAAGCGCTCGTGACAATTAGATTGAAAATTGATGGTACTAATGCAATATTTGAAAACACTATAAATAATCCAGCAGAGAGATAAACGAGCACCATAAATGGTACAATCTTAGAAGCCACATCCGCAATACGCTGTAGACCTCCAAAAATAACTACTGACACTATTAAGGAAATAACAATTCCTATAGTCAAATCCAATGGAATTGCTGTACCAATAGTTGGATTGGCTTTAATCAGCTGATCTGATAGTATCTGAGTTAATTGATTTACTTGTAGTAAGGATAAACATCCAACAAGCCCAGCAATACTAAACCAATACGATAGGAATTTAAATTTTTTACCCATACCCTGCTCAATGACATACATAGGTCCACCCTGCAATTCATTCTCAGAATCATACCCTCTAAACATAATACCAAGAGAGCATGTAAAAAACTTGGTCGCCATGCCTACTATAGCACTAACCCACATCCAAAATAATGCTCCAGGCCCTCCTAGAGATATAGCAACTGCTACACCAGCGATATTACCTATTCCAACCGTACTTGATAAGGCTGTAGATAGTGCCTGAAAGTGCGAAATTTGACCATCATCATCTGGATCGTCATATTTACCTAGAAGTATGTCAAAAGCATGCTTAAAGTATCTAAATGGGGTTAATCTTGAATAAATTAGAAAGAATATACCTCCACCAATTACTAAATTGGCTACTCCAAAGTTCCCCCAAAGGAAATTTGATAAATTTGCAAAAAAATTATTAATTAAATCCATGATTAAGTAAGTTAACAATATAATGAAAAAAATTGACTATTATATTCTTAGAGAATTTTCGATCACATTTCTATTTGTATCTCTATTCTTTACCCTAATATCGCTTATTGTTGATATTTTCGAAAACTTGAATAAGTTTATCGATAATGAAGTAACAAATGCTATTTTGATTGAATATTATATCGCTGCTATCCCTTCGATGGTTAGCGTTACTATCCCTGTCACATGCCTAGTAGCATCCGTATTTACTTATGGTATGATGGTACAAAAAAAAGAATGGTTAGTTTTCAAATCATCAGGATTAAGTCTCTATCGATTATCAATGCCTGTACTATTTTTAGGGTTATTATTAAGTATTGGATCTTTCTTCTTTGACAACACTGTCGTTATAAAAAATAATAAAATACAGAATGAATTAAAGAAAAATTACTTACAAAAAAATAAGAGTGCTCGTAAAGATAAATCAGTGTTTGAAAATATATACTTTCAAAAGAATCAAAGTGAACTCATTGCAATTGACAAATATAATAGTATGAATCAAGTCATAGTAAATTTAAATCTTATGGAACTCAATGATGGAAAAATGAGAAAGAGAATTGATGCAAAAAAAGGTATTTGGAATGCAGAAGAATCAAAATGGGAGTTAAGGAATTTTTCTATTAGAGAATTTGATGACACAGGATATGAAACTATTCTTGCAAGATCGAATCAAGACTCTCTATTGAGTTTAAATTTTTCTCCTCAAGATATCACGCAAACCAGTGGCTCATCAGAAGAACGCTCTTACAATGAGCTTAAGGGTCAAATTGCAACATTAAAAAGTAATGGTGTAAATACATTAAAATGGGAAGTTGATTTACATTACAAGCTTGCATACTCCTTTATTAGTCTTATTGTAATTTTTTGCGGCATACCTTTATCCGTATTTAGGTCTAATACAACATTAGCATTTGGTGGTGGATTAAGTTTAGCAACGATATTTGCTTATGTAATTATCTTAAAATTTGGCCAATCTCTTGGTTATGCTGGGGTACTTTCACCGTTCTTAGGTGCATGGCTATCGAATCTAATCTTTGTAAGTATCGGGTTATACTTAATGGTTAACGCAAGAAAATAGGCTAATGGATAAATTAAACAATCCTTATGCTACAGCACTTGATGGATTAATACTAAACGATCCTGTATCTGCTTTTTTTGATTTTTGCCGTGAACGAGAAAAAATTCGGTTAGCAAGAGAGAGTGGTGATCCATTTCCATGGACAAATGATCCTATTTTTCAACAAGCTCGCTTCCTAAATGTCTTTCGAGAAGATGATCGTGGCAGTAAAGCCATTCTATCTTTTGCTAAAGACTTAGAAAAAGATTTGCCTATGTTGATTCATGCTTTATTTTTTGCTCGCTGGTGTAATAGACAAGAAACTTTAGATGAACTATCTCCAGATATCTTGCTACAACCAGAAATGTTACTTAAAACACTAAAATCCTTTGAGCCTTGGTGTAATCCTACCGCTTACCCTGTTGAATCAATACATTGGGAAGAAACACAACATTCACGATTAGATGCAGCCACAACATTATTTGGAAATATTAAAGAATCGTTAACTAAAATCATTATAGAAGCTCAAGGAGATGTAATTAAGGCTACCAATGCAATCAATGTTCGTTTCAAAATGCAAAATGACTTTCCTATTTTTATGGCTGTTATTGATTTGGCTTGGTTCCGTCCAGATATAATTCATCCAACAAGCCATGTTCCAACAGGAATTGGTGCAGTTACCTATCTAGACCGATTGCAAAAACATCTTGGATTAAAAAATCATCAAGAAACATGTGAAAAAATGATTGCATTGCAAAAAGAACATTGGCCGGAGGCTAAACGAGCATTTCAGCCTATTGATATTGAATATCTATCTTGTGAGTGCAGAAAATATTATAGTTATGTTAATGGAACAAAATTATTTGAAGGAAAAAATGTCTTTCAACCCATCGGGTTATGAGCCTGGTTGAATTTTTGGACCTGCATTGAGAATATCAGAGTTTGAAATATCAAATTTTGTAAAATTCTTATTAAACAAATCAGTAAGCATGTTACCAGTCTTATAATATTCTTCTAAATTATTCCATCCTTGATCAGGAACTAAGAAATCATTATCCAATCCTTCTAGATTTAAAGGGATATCAAGATTGAAGAATTTATCTTTCACTGAATCAGTAAAATCTAACTTACTATCTGTAATTAAATCGATGATATGCTTTGTAAGTTTGAGATCAATTCTTTTGGAACCTGAAGTTGCACTAGATCCAGACCAACCGGTATTAACCAAATATATTGGAGCGTCATGCTTTGCTAATTTTTCTTGTAACAACTTTGCATACACCAATGGATGTAGTGTTAAAAATGGCCCGCCATAACATGGTGAGAATGCTGCTATAGGATCAACTATTCCTGTTTCAGTTCCTGCCATCTTAGCGGTATATCCACTGATAAAATGATACATTGCTTGATGCGTATTAAGTCTAGCAACTGGTGGCATAATACCATAAGCATCACACGTTAAAAATATCACTGCATTAGGATGAGGTCCTGCACTAGGCAGTCCTTTAGAACCTAAAGAGTTTTCAATAAAATGAATTGGATAGCATATTCTTGAATTCTCACTTTTGGCATTATCATCAAAATCTACTTCTTTTGTTTCTAGGTCATAAACAACATTCTCTAGAAGCGTTCCATGCTGAATAGCATTATAAATTTCTGGTTCTTTATTTCTATCTAAATTAATTGCTTTTGCATAACAACCGCCTTCAAAATTAAAGACTCCATTATCAGACCATCCATGCTCATCATCTCCAATTAATGGTCGATTAGCATTGGTACTTAAAGTAGTCTTTCCCGTACCAGACAATCCAAAAAATACTGCTGACTTACTTAAATCTTTTGAAACATTTGCAGAGCAATGCATTGATAGCACATTTCTAAGTGGTAGATAATAATGCATCACAGAAAAAATACCTTTTTTCATTTCTCCTGCGTATTCTGTTCCACCAATAATTGCAATTTTCTTTTTCAGGTTAAATACAATAAAGTTTTCTGAGTTTAGTCCGTATTCTTCCCAATCCTTCTCTTTAACATCGTAAGCATTGATAATCGTAAAATCAGGAGAGAAACTGTCTAGCTCTCCTTTTTTAGGTCTAATAAACATATTATTTACGAACAGAGATTGCCATGCTTTTTTCGTTACCATTCTTACGTTAAGACTATTGTCTTTATCATCGCCAGCAAACCCATCAAACACATAGAAATCATTATCTATATCATTATATGTTGCAACAACTTTATCTAATAAATAGTCAAAATTTTGTTCTGAAATCTTTTGATTTACATTTCCCCACCAAATATTTTCAGATGAACTCTCTTGATCAACAATGAACTTATCATCTGGAATTCTTCCAGAAAATTCACCCGTATCCACCATCAACGCACCGTTTAAACCAATCACTCCTTCTTTTGAAGCAATAGAATCTTGGATAAGCTGATCAGCGCTAGAATTACGTTTATACCTATTATTAATAATATTTAAATAATCTAAGTTCACTTTTCTCCTCTTGGATGAGATTTCTTAATAGTCTCCTGAAGCTTTCCAAGGCTTACATGAGTATAGATTTGAGTAGAGGCTAGGTTCTCATGACCTAATAAAGACTTGATAGCACTAAGTCCTACACCACTATTTAAAAGATGTGTAGCAAAAGAATGTCTCAGCACATGAGGGCCATACGAATTTAAAGTTAGAGTTCTTAAATTTTTCATTACTAAATATTGGATGTTATATCTTGATAAATTTTTGTTTTTTTCATCGACGAACAAATTATTATTGAAGTTTGTCTTTACCAAAGGATATTTTTCTAAACTTGTTAAATATTCAATCATTAAATCTTTGGTGTCGCTATCAAAATTGGCTAATCTTTCTTTGCTCCCCTTACCTACTACCTTAATTGTCTTTTTTGAAAAATCTATATCCTTTAATTGAATAGACTTGAGTTCTTCTAATCTTAATCCCGATGTAAAAAATAACATTATGAGAGATTGATTCCTTAGCTTAATAATATCAGATAATTTGCTATCCGTATTAATTTTATCTAACACTTGAGAAATTTGATCTATTGATAAGAAAGTAGGAATTGATTTCTGGTACTTTGGAGAGGGATAAGATTTAACTTCATTCAATACAACATCATCAATAACTCCTTCGGTATGCAAAAACTTATAAAAAGTTCTAAGCGTAGATAATATTCTTGAGAAAGTTCTAGGGCCCATAGATTTAGCTACACTGGCTTGAAAATCAAGAATTAAATCTTTATCTATTTTTAAATAATTTATCTTTGCTTTTTTAATGAAGAGATAATATCTATTAATACTTCTGTTATAAGTATTAATAGTTTCCTCAGAATAACCTCTTTCAAGCTCTAAGAATAATAGAAATTCTTTTTGATGTTCTTCAAATTTCATTGTTTAAAATCGCGTTATATATGGTATTAAAATTTTTATTTGGCTCTACAGAAAACTTTACTGTTTCTAATGTTGATGGATGTTC
>JAAZXT010000057.1 GCA_014240005.1 Fidelibacterota bacterium
ACCCACATTATGATGAGATTTAATTACACTAGATTTATCTCCATCAGATGATGATTCAATCACATCTGGATAAATAGTCCCTTGTGCAAGCCATTGAACATCTTTAATCTTATTGGCTTCTTTTTCAAAGACATCAATAAAGGTATTTCCAATAATTACTCTTTTCTTTTCTGGATCTGTCACGCCTTTTAGTCGATTCAAGAAAATATCGCTAGCTTCTGATAACTGAATATTAATTCCTAAATCTTGAAACGTATTCATCACTTCTTCTACTTCATCCAATCTTAGTAACCCATGATCTACAAAAATACAAATTAGATTTTCTTTAATACATTTATCTAACAGCATTGCAACTACAGATGAATCTACTCCACCAGATAAGCCAAGCAATACCTTGTCATGACCTACTTGATCTTTCACAGCAGCAATCATTGACTTTATGATGTCTGAAGTCTCCCAATTTTTTTCACATTTACAGACGGTATAAACAAAGTTACTTAAAATCTTTGATCCTTGATTAGTATGTGTGACTTCTGGATGAAATTGCAATCCAAACCATAACTTTTCTTTATTCTGAAATCCAGCAATCGAACAATTATCAGATTTTGCTATTGTAGTAAAATTATCAGGTAGTTTACCTACTTTGTCACCATGGCTCATCCATACGTCTAGTGAATCATCAGTTAAATGAATTCCATCAAATAATATAGAGTGTTCTACTTGTTTTACATTGGCATGACCAAATTCTCTTTTATCAGAACTAACAACCATACCACCTAATTCTTGAGCTATCGTTTGCATTCCATAACAAATACCCAAGAGCGGAATGTTAAAATCAAATAAGGTTTTATTAATTTTAGGTGTATTCGCTTTTGTTACTGTTTCTGGGCCTCCAGATAGAATAATACCCCTAGGATTGAATGATTGAATCTTATCTGTATCGACATCACAAGGAAGTACGACAGAAAATACCCCAATTTCTCTTACACGTCGCGCAATTAGCTGTGTATATTGAGATCCAAAGTCTAGAATGATAATTGTATTATTATTCATTTTAAGAGAGATAATATGTTGTCTAATTTATTCTGTAAATTATTTCTATCTACTACCAAATCTATAAATCCTTTTTCTAATAAAAATTCTGCAGTCTGAAAATTATCTGGTAATTCTTGATTGGTAGTTTGTTTAATAACACGCTGACCAGCAAATCCAATTAATGCTTTAGGTTCTGCTATAGTAATATCTGCTTGCATTCCAAAGCTTGCAGTAACTCCACCTGTAGTAGGATAGGTAAGAATTGAGATATAAAGTCCTCCTTTTTTTGCAAATTTTGCTAAATGAGTACTTATCTTAGATAACTGCATAAGTGATAGCGCACCTTCTTGCATTCTAGCACCGCCAGATTGACATAAAATAATTAAGGGACAATTTTTTTCTGATGCAAAATTGATAGATTTGGAAATTTTTTCGCCTACAGCACTACCCATACTTCCACCTATAAATTTGAAATTCATAATTGAAATCACTATTTTCTTACCATTAATTGATCCATAATAACAATCCACTGCTTCTTTATTCTCTGGCACATTTTTTAAAATATCTTCATATGCCTTATTGGCTTTAAAGTTTAGCACATCTGCTGATAAGATATTTTCGAATAAAACTTCATATTCGTCATCAAGAATTATATCAATATACTTTTGACTAGAAATTGGAAAGTGGAAATTACAATGATGACAAATAAAATTTGCGGACTCTAATTCTGGACTATAAAGAATTTCACCGCAATTACATTTTTTCCATAAATCACTAGGAAGTTCTTTCTTACTCGAATCTTGAATATTTTTATCTTTTCTTGTAAACCAATTCATTATTTTCCTGTATTAAACGATCCTATGTAGTTAGGTACTAAGTTGTTAATAGATTTTGTTTTTAACAAATCAAAATTTTTCATCCCTATCTCTAATATATCTCTCACTGAAGGAGTAACAAG
>JAAZXT010000021.1 GCA_014240005.1 Fidelibacterota bacterium
TAATAAAAAATTTCTTCATGGCATAAAATTACTACATGAATGAGTGATTAAAAATTTATTTTTTATTTTTTTCAATAACTGAAACTAACCGATCATAAATCTCTGGAGTATTACGAGGTGCTCCAATTAAGATATCGCGTATAATTCCATCTTTATCAACAATAAAGTGTGCTGGAGAGACCGGTGTGAAATCATACATGAATGCCCTATCTATTCCTGCTTGTATATATGTAAAATCTGTTCTTGTTAAAAAATTAGTGATATCTGGAATGCTATCGAAGCTCAATGCCAAGAACTGGACGCCTTTATCTTTATAAGTTTCAACTAAATTATTTAAGTATGGCATTTCTGCAATGCAAGGTCCACAATTGATATACCAAAAATTGAGCACTAATAATTGCCCTTCAAAATCTTTAAAAGATTTTGTTGAACCGTCTAACATTGTAAAGATACCTTCGGGCAATTTTTGATCTTTCCATTGATCTATTACTCTTTTACTGATAACAGCGCCTCTACCGCCAGTTTTTATCAGAGCTGATTCTTCAATAAGATTTTCGATAACATTATCTGCTACAAACCCACGCAAATCTTCATAATTTTCGAATAATATATATTCAGTATTATTTAATTCATCATCAAAACGTCTTAGTGCTTGTAGATTTATATTTTCAACAAGACTATCTTTTTCTGATTCAGACAATAAGTTTCCTTGAGCATCTCTAAAGATAATCCCGTTAGATACAGCTGGAGTTTCTGGTGGAAGTGGTTTGTTCTCAGATACAATTTCTTCTTGAGCCTGCTTTTCTATAGCAGGCATATCTTTTTCTTGGCAAGAAAAAATATTAAGTACAATAATAAGTGTTAATAAAAATTTCATGTGCGATATCGGTTGAAATATAGCTTAGCTACGAATAAAAAAGATAAAAAAATACATACTATACAAAACCAAACAAATATTTCTTCAAAATGGTCTGCTATCCATTTTGCTGTTTCCGATAGTTCTTCTTTTTTTATAAAAAACATAGTATAATATCTCAAATTTTAAGGATAATTATGATAAAAATATTTATACCATTCCATTATGCATTACTAACAATAATAGGATTTTCACTCATGATTCTATTAAGCGGCTTCTCTTACAAGAGTATAGCAAAAAAAACTGATGACAAATCTGCCTCAAAAGCTAATTTTTATGACTTAAAAGCTATTTCTATTGATGGCGAAGAAGTTTCTTTTGAAAAATACAAAGGCAAGAAGGTTCTTATTGTTAATGTTGCTACAAAATGTGGATATACTTATCAATATGAAGGTATGCAAAAACTCAATGATTTGTACGAAGGAAAAGTAGCTGTACTGGGATTCCCAGCTAATGATTTTTTATTTCAAGAGTCAGGAAGTAATGAATCTATAGCAGAATTCTGTGAAACTGTTTTTGGTGTTACATTTGATATGTTTGAAAAGATTACTACTAAAGGAAGAAAGCAAAGCCCCGTTTACACATGGCTTAGTGATTCCAATCTTAATGGATGGAACGATCAAAGACCTACATGGAATTTCTGTAAATACTTAGTAGATGAAAACGGAGAGCTTATTGCTTTCTTTGATTCAAAAGTAAAGCCTATGTCTAAAGAAATTACTGATTTACTATAAATGCAATCAATTAGGCATACATTAGTATTAAACTAATTGCCATTACAATGATTCCAGCAGTTACTCCTATAATAGGATCACTAGGCTTGCCATACTCTTTTGCAACAGGCAACAATTCATTTAAAGATACATAGATCATAATTCCTGCACACAGTGCAAAAGATACTCCAAATAATGCTTCGTTATACACTGTACGAAAAATTAAAAATCCAACTAACGCCCCTAGTGGCTCAGCAAGACCTGAAGCAAAAGATATCCAAAATGCTTTTGCCTTATTTTTTGTAGCATAATAAATAGGAACGGATACTGCTAGTCCTTCAGGAATATTATGAATCGCAATAGCTGTAGCCAATGTTACTCCAACCGTTGGGTCATATACTGCTGCTGTGAATGTTGCAAATCCTTCTGGAAAATTATGGATTGCTAAAGCAATCGCAGAAAAAATTCCTGTTCGCACTAGTAATGATTCATCTTTATTGGACGATCGTGATATAAAATCAGCAATTGAATGATGGTCAAATAACTGATCAATGAATAACATCATCAACA
>JAAZXT010000062.1 GCA_014240005.1 Fidelibacterota bacterium
CGCAGATTTTTCTTTTGAAAAACCATAATTTTGTTTTATTATGAACCACACATGCGAGTGTAGCTCAGCTGGTAGAGCACAACCTTGCCAAGGTTGGGGTCGCGCGTTCGAATCGCGTCACTCGCTCAGTCTTTAGTCCAATTCAAGAAACTATCTATTATTCTCTTATGAACTATCATTGAGCTAGTCTTTAGTTCTTCTTTTCGTATTTCGAAATACCAGCTTAATATACTATTGTCAATATGTTTCATCATGATACCAGAGCCATACCTTTTAACGATTACTTCCTTAAACTTCTCTAAATGGTAGTTTTGAAGCTTTATTGAGCTGTTTTTAGGAGGTTTTGTCTTAAAATGTATCGTTTTGTGCTTTAAATAGGTTTTAATGGCCTTATTTAGCTGCATTTCTTGTTTACCGCCTTTTTTGATATCAAAAACACGATCAAGCTCTTTTTTTTGTTTTAAACAATCATCCCAGGTTAGGGTAGGGCTAATTTTGCCTAAAGTTATATTAAAATACCTTTTCTTGTTTTTTAAAGGATCGTATGCATAAATCGAATACATTACATATCCATCATTTTTCCCATTTCTTTTTCGTTTATAAATACTACTCATAATTATATTTTCTCTTTAAGTTTTGACATAAATATGATACAAAAAAACTTAACACACAATTGTTATACACACAATGTTGAAAACTTTGTATATTTAACAATATTTAAATTTAACAAAATAATATTAAAATAATACAACTTTTTTTATGAGCAAAAATATAGAGATTATTAGCAACAATAGGAAAGCTTTTCATAGTTATACGATTATCGATCGGTATGAAGCTGGTATGATTCTCCTCGGTAGCGAAGTTAAAAGTTTAAGGGAAAAGAAATTAAATTTAAAAGATAGTTTTGTTTCTATTAAAGATGAAAAAGTGTGGTTAATTGGAGCCCATATTAGCTCATATTCACATACTGGATTTTCAGGTCATTCTCCGACGAGAAATCGTGAATTATTATTGCATAAAAAAGAGATGATACGACTTAAGAATGTTGTAGCTCAAAAAGGATTAACTATTGTCCCTTTAAAGGCTTATTTTAAGGGAGGTATAGCGAAAATTGAATTTGCTACAGCTAAAGGCAAGAAAACATATCAGAAAAAAGACGCTTTAAAGATGAGAGATTTAGATAGGGAAGCTCGACGAGAAATGAGTAAAAAATAATGGGATTTTTACCGGTAGATGATCAGTTAGAAATTATCTCTAAAGGCACAGAAGAGGTAATTCCGCTTCAAGACCTTAGACATAAGCTAGAATTTTCTATTAAAAAAGACAAACCTCTCGTCATAAAACTAGGATGTGACCCTAGTAGACCAGACCTGCATATTGGGCATAGCGTTGTTCTTCAAAAGTTAAGAGATTTTCAAGATTTAGGACACCAAGCTATACTTGTGATTGGTGATTTTACAGCAATGATCGGTGACCCTTCTGAGCGCAATAAAACACGTCCGCAACTTACTCTGGAAGAGGCAAAAGCTAATGCAGAATCATATATTGAACAATCTAAGGTTATACTTGATGTAAAAACCCTTAAAGTCTTATTTAACAGCACTTGGCTTAATAGAATGAACTTTTCTGATGTAATAAAAATGAGCAGTAAGTATACTGTTGCTCGTATGATTGAACGAGATGACTTTACAAAACGTTTTGAATCTGAAATTCCTATTTCAATGCATGAATTTTTATATCCTTTAGCGCAAGCAATGGATTCTGTTGAAATTAAATCTGATGTAGAATTAGGCGGCACTGATCAAAAATTTAATTTATTGGTTGGTAGAGATTTACAACGAGAATATAATCAAGAACCTCAATCTATCATTACATTGCCTCTATTAGAGGGTACTGATGGAGTGGAAAAGATGTCAAAATCTTATGATAACTATATCGCATTAGATGATTCTCCTGAAGATATGTATGGTAAATTGATGTCTATTAATGATTCTATGATTGTTAAATATTATGAATTAACTGTATTTGCAGACAAAGAGAAGGTTTTATCTGTAAAAAATCAACTTAAAGACTCTTCCATAAATCCGAGAGATATCAAACGAGACTTAGCGAAAGATTTAGTTGAACGTTATTATGATGCAGATAGAGCATTGGAAGCTGAACAAGCATTTGATCAGATATTTGTTAAAAAGTCTATTCCAGACAATATTTCTGTTTTCAAAATAGAGAGTGATACTACTATTCTTGAAGTATTATTATCAGAAAATCTAATTGATAGCAAGGCAGAAGGTAAGCGCCTAATAGGACAGAATGCTGTGAAAATAGATGGAGAGGTGTGTTCTGAGCCAGGTTATGTTATCGGTAAAGGATGTGGCGAGCTTGTGGTTAAAGTTGGCAAGAGAAGATTTTTAAAAATTTTAGGCTAATCCTCATCGGAGAAATCATTTAACTTATTTTTTTGTTACCCAAATTCAATTATTCTTATAAATTCCATGGTAATTATTAATATGATTTGGAAAAACTTATGTCTGAAAAAAATATCAAAATAACAGATCGAAACTTTGAAGAGCTTGTAATGAAAGCAAAAAAGCTCGTAATTGTAGATTTTTGGGCTGAATGGTGTGGTCCATGTAAAGCTATAGCACCCATTTTAGATAAAATTTCTGATGAATTTAGCGATAATGTCCTTGTAGGTAAGGTAAATGTCGATGAAGTCAAAGAAGTGCCCGTAAAATACGGTATTCGCAGCATTCCAACCCTATTGTTTTTTTGCAATGGAGAAATTGTAAGACAAGAAGTTGGTCTTCAGTCTGAACAGGCATTAGTTGATGGTATTAACCAAATCATAAATAAAGGTTAATATTAAACAATTAATTTAAGTGACAGATAAAACTATTCATAAAACTATCATTATCGGTTCTGGTCCAGCTGGGTTAACAGCTGCGATTTATGCTGCTCGTGCTAATTTAAGTCCAATTGTGTTTGAAGGGAATCAGCCCGGAGGGCAATTGACAATTACTACAGATGTAGAAAATTATCCAGGATTTCCTGACGGTGTTTTAGGTCCAGATATGATGGATCTATTTCGAAAACAAGCTCAGAAATTTGGAGCCGAGTGTTTTTATAAGCATGTCTCAAAAGTTGATTTTTCTAGCTCTCCATTTAAAGTCTACGTTCAAGATGAAGAATATCTTGCTGAATCAGTGATAATTTCCACTGGTGCATCTGCAAGAATGTTAGGTCTTGCAGCAGAAAAAGAATTAATAGGATACGGAGTTAGTACTTGTGCAACATGTGATGGTTATTTTTTCAAGGAAAAAGAAATTGTAGTTGTTGGTGGAGGTGATTCAGCGATGGAAGAAGCAAGTTTTTTAACAAAATTTGCTAGTAAGGTAACTCTTATCCATCGACGAGAGGAATTTCGTGCATCTAAGATTATGATTGATAGAGTTTTAGATAATCCAAAAATTGAAATTATTAAGAATGCAGTTGTAACTGATATTCTTGGTTCTCAAAAAGATGGAGTTTCTAGTATTCAACTAAAAGACACTATTGACGGAAAAGAAAGAAATTTTGATTGTGATGGTGTATTCTATGGTATTGGTCATAAACCAAATACTAATCAGTTTAAAGGTATCATCAATTTAGACGATCAAGGATACATAATTACTAATCCAGGATCAACTTTAACCAATGTAGCTGGAGTGTTTGCTTGTGGCGATGTACAAGATAGTCATTATAGGCAGGCAATTACAGCAGCTGGTTCTGGTTGTATGGCCGCAATAGATGCAGAAAAATATTTAGAAGATTTATAAGAATAGTTTTTCTGTCTTTTTAAGGAGAAAAAGATGGAATTAAAACAAATTTATGATGTTAATGGTCTAAAGCTCAAGTTTGGATCAAAAAAGGCTTTAGAAATAAACACCTTAAAGTTTCACAATGGATTAATTTATGGTGTATGCGGTAATTTCGGATCAGGAAAATCATCTCTACTGAAAGTTCTTTCAGGGCTACAAAAGGAATCAAACGGAGATGTTCTTTATCAGGGAAGTCCTTTCAAAACTAACTTTTTTGGAAACATCAAAAAACATAAAGAAATTCAATACATTCACGTAGACATGTTTAATGACTTTTCAAACTATTTAAAGAGCAATTCTACAGTTGAACGATTTTTAAAAGGAATGTTTTCTGCTAAGATAAACCAAATTCGTACACGACATTTTAAACATTTTAGCCTAGAGCATCTTTGGAAAACACCTATAAATAAGTTGTCGGATGGTGAAAAACATTGGTTAAAAATTGTTGTAGGAGTAGAAAAAGACCCTAGGGTTCTTCTTGTAGATGACTATGGTCTACATTTAGATCCAAAAAATGAAATGATTTTGCGCAAAAGATTGGTGAAAATGAATAACATTCTAGGAACCACTATCATTTTATCTTCAACAAGCGATTATTTTTTGAAACAATTTGCAAATGTGGTCATATATTTGGATAATGGACATGTATCGAAAGTCAGAAAAGGATATAAGCGTAATAGCTTCAACAAGCATAAAAGAAAAAAATAATAACATTTTTAATCTGTTATTTTTCATATTATTGATTGGTCCATTATTAGGTCAGGTTGATAATCGATTTAATGTTTTCAGTTGGGAGCACTATGGTGCGGTAGGTGCAGTTAATTCTATATCAGAAGATTATACATATTTTTATTTTGGTACAGAAAATGCAGGCATTTTAAGATTAAATAAATTTTCACAACAATTCGCGCGCCCTATTACGCAAGGTCAGGGATTAAAGTCTAATTCAATTGAACATATTTATTTTGATGAACATACAGGAATTTTATGGTCTGTAGGGGATAACTTTATTGAATATAGTTTTTCGAGAGAGGGTAGTTGGAATACGTTACAATACAATTCGCTTTCATTAAAATCTGGGAATCAAATTATTGATATTGGATCTAGTAAGGATTATTTATGGTTACGATCGAATAGCAGATTTTTCAAATTAGACCATGTCAATGGAGTCTTATTAGGAATATATGTTTCACCAGATGAGCCGTCTATTGTTTGGGGAGATATTTCCTCAAGAGAATTAAGATGGAATATATTTGATTTCAATGATTATTTTGTTGAAGATGCATGGCTCTTAACCTCAAATGGAGCTTCAGATAATAGAGGAAACTTCTCAAAATATTTATCTTATTATAAGTCAAATAATGGAATTAATTGGATGTCACTCTCTAATGGATATATTCTAAAAATAGATGAATTTAATAAGTTAATAACACCAATATTCTATGGTCTCGCATGCACTGTTCCAACATCTGTGATTGATGATAATGTGTTGTGGGTTTCAGGTATTGGAAATAAATCTTTTAATGGTATTGCTAAATTTGATATTGATGATAATAAGTTCGAAAATATTCTATCTAATCATTACTCAAATTTTAGCAAAGATAATATCTATTCAAGTATTATGATTGATGATGAGATATGGTTTGGGTTAGATAGCTATATTTTGGTATACAATACAAAGAAAGATTCATTCAGGTCTCTTGGTTTTGAGAAGGGGATTCCTCGTGGAAAGATTGTTCATTTAGAGTACGAAAATGAATCAGTATTTGCTGGATCTATCAATGGAGTTGTTGAAATCGATAAGACTTCAAAAGCAAAGGTAAATAGCGCAATAGAGAAATTTGTTTTCTCTAGAAATCTATTTTTGGGAGATATAGAAAAGTTTGAAAATGAAGTATTTTTTGTTTTAAGCAATACCGTTTTCAGATATGAAAATGAAAAAAATAGTATTTCAACTCTTAATTGGAAAGATGGCACATTTGATATATCGATGAAAGAGAATCAAATTGATATAGCATCTAGATCTGTATCTAGGATTTTCTCTAGAAGTGATAAGTTATATATGGTTACAGACTTAGGTATCGTAGATTATAAGGAAGGCGCTCTAATTGTTCCTGCAAGTCTTTATTTCAACTATAAGATAACTGATTTGATCGTAGTAGATAATTCATTATTATTCTTGTCAACAACAAGAGGTTTAGCGATTATTGATATAGATACAAGAGAGCTTATTAATTACTACGATTTTCCTTTTTTAAGAAATATTTACCAAATGAAACATATTTCAGAATATTTAGTGTTACTAACGAGCAAAGGTTTAATTAAATTTAATTTCAACTTATGAAAAAATTTATATCCATTTATTTGATACTATGTAACATAGTATTTGCCCAGAGCTTTAATCGAAATATCGATCAGTTTAAAACCAGCTCTTTTGTTCGCCCAGTTGCTAAGGATTCCATAGAGATTTTATCGTTTATGGAGGTGTCAAATAATACATTACAATTCCTGAAAAAAGACGGTCTTTTTGAGGCTCAATATGAAGCAAATATTGCTATACTAGATAGCGAGAAAGAAAAACAATCTTCTCAACTATTCTCAGATACGATTACTGTTAAAAAATTTGGCGACACTACATCAAAGGTAAAGAAGAAAATACTAACAACAGCATTTGTTTTACCTCTTGAGAGTTATACTGTTACATCAAGCCTAAAGGATTTAGATATAAAGCTATCTGGAAAGAAGGATAAAGAAATTGATTTAGAAGGTCCGTTGAGTAGTACTTTTTTTCAAATTTATAATCCAATATTCGTAAAAGAGATAAAAGGATTATGGGGCTTTGATTTGAATAAATTTCCTACTGAAAGCGGTAGAGTAATACCGAGTAATGATATCATCTCTTTCTATCAATATGTGGTTTTAAATCCAGGGGAGTATAATATTACGATTAGCATTATTGGAGATAAAAAAGTACAATGGGAAGATTCTATTAAGGCTACTGCAAATAGTAGCGTAATAAGTCATTTAGTAAATATTCCCATTAAAAATATTGATAAAAGAGATTTGAAGGTCAAAGTAGTAGTTAGTCAGAATAACAATACATCATCTAAGTCATTTTCATTCAAAATAAAGAATAACACACTTTTTGATGGAATTGATAATATTGATACTGCATTATCTCAGATGAGCTATATCTTAACATCTAATGAAAAGAAAGAATTGAAAAACCTTAAGCAGTCAGAAAAAGAGAAATTTTTTAGGAAAGTTTGGGCAAAAAGAGATCCTGTTGCACAGACAAAAGTTAACGAACTTATGGAAGAATATTATACCAGGGTCGTTTTTGCAGAAGAGAATTTTTCAAGAGGAGCTTCTGTAGGGTGGAAGTCAGATATGGGAATGGTTTATATCTTGCTTGGTAAGCCAGATGATATGGTTCGTTCAATGAATATGCAAGGCAGCTATAATTATGAAACATGGTACTATTTCCAAATTGGAGAAGAATTTACTTTTATTGATGAATATGGATTCGGAGATTATAGGCTTAGAACGCCATTCTTATATTAAGTATTATGAACAGCGAAAAAAAATTAATTAAAATTTTAGAAAGATTTAGGGACAAACTATCTGATCAAGAAATTGCTTTAATAGATAGTTTAGTTAAACTACCAAAGACTATGCAAGATTCATGGGATAGTAGTGGTATATCTTATAAGCTTTTTACGGATGGAGCATCCCAGCTTGATAAAAACAATGCCGGTATTGGAGGTTTGTTAAAAAATGGTCATGAAACAGTATTTTCTTTTGCTGAGAATATAGGCGATTGTACCAATAATGAAGCAGAATATTTGGCATTAATTAGAGGTATTGAGCTTTGTGTTGAGAAGAAGATATTAGATGTCAAAATTTTTTGTGATAGTGAATTAATTGTAAGACAAGTCAACGGTGATTATAAAGTCAAAAATGAAAGAATGATTAAGCTTCATGCTAAAGTTTTGGATTTATGTTCAATGCTAAATCACTGGTCAGTTTCTCACGTTTTGAGAGATAAAAATATGGAAGCAGATCTTTTAAGTAAAGAAGGGCTTACTAAATAAAAAAAACTAAGGAATGAGAATAATATTTTATAACTTATAGACTATGAATTTCTTAAATCAAATCAAAACTGGCTTTAGCGATAGCTTTAATTGGGTTAGTGGCGATATCGCTATTGATCTTGGAACTGCTAATACTTTGATATGGTTAGCTGGTAAGGGGATTATAGTCAATGAGCCATCTATTATTGCTAGATCTACAAAAACAGGAGCTGTTATTGCTGTTGGTGACGATGCCAAACAGATGTTGGGTAAAACTCATGCAGGTATTGAAACTATCCGTCCATTGAGAGATGGGGTAATTGCTGATTATACTGCTGTAGATGAAATGTTGCAGGGCTTTATTAGAAAAGTAAATTTAAATCGTTTGACTAGGCCAAGAATGGTTATTTGTGTGCCATCTGGTGTAACCGAAGTAGAAAGAAGAGCTGTGAAAGATTCTGGAGAAAAACAGGCAGCTAGAGAAGTATTTCTGGTAGATGAGCCTGTTGCTGCAGCAATTGGTATCGGATTAGATATTAGTAAACCTGTGGGTAATATTATTGTTGATATCGGTGGAGGAACTACTGAAGTAGCTGTTATATCACTAAATGGAGTAGTAACCAAAAAAGCCATCAGAGTTGCTGGCGATGAAATGGATGACGCAATACAGCATTGGTTTAGAAATGAACATAAATTAGAAATTGGAGCACAAACAGCAGAACAGATAAAGATTACAGTTGGTTCAGCTATGAGATCACGATCTAAAAATATTTTAGTAAAAGGTAGAGATTTAGTATCTGGAATACCTAAAACAAAAGATATAAGATCTGATGAGATAAGACAGGCTCTAAAAGATCCTGTAAAAAGAATTCTAGACGTAATTAATGACGCGTTAGGGGCGACACCTGCTGAATTATCATCAGATATTATGGATAGAGGTATTGTTCTTTGCGGAGGAGGTTCTCAATTAACAGGTTTGGACCAAGTATTACGTGAAAAAACAGGCGTACCTGTTAATGTTGCCGATGAACCACATCTAGCAATTGTAAAAGGATGTGGAGCAGTAATAGAAGATTTAGAAAAATTTAAGCATGTCCTTCGTTAAGAATGGCTAAGATTGACTTATTTTTTAAAAAAAATTTAGATAGTTCAGTTTTATTTATCTGTATCCTAGTTTCATTTCTACTTATTTTCAGTAATGATAGTCAGAGAATTCAAAATATTCGCTCTACTACATTAGATACATTTTCTTTTTTATATAAACCGTTTAATTGGCTAGATAACCAGATTTTTTTAACAAAAAAACTTGAAGTTTTATCTCATGAAAATTTGAAGCTTAATCTAGAAAATCAGATTCTATCATCAAATAAAATTGAAAATGAAAGATTAAGAAATTTGTTAAAATTTAGAAAGCGTAATGAATTAAATTTCATTGGAGCAGATATTTTGTCTAAAGGTGTTAATTCTAACATGTCATCTGTTTTATTGAATCGAGGATTGGTAGATGGTGTAGATAATAATAGTGCAGTATTATCATCTCGAGGTGTAGTAGGGAAGATTGTTTTTGTATCAGATAATCATTCAGGTGTTCAATTAGTAAGCGATGTCAATTTTAGGTTAAGCATAAAAATAATACCATCTGAAACCGAAGGTATTATGCGTTGGATTAAAAGTGACATATGCGAAGTTGTAGAGGTTCAAACAACATCAGACGTTCAAATTGGTGATGTTATTTTAACTTCCAATCTCAGTCTATATTTTCCGCCAAATTTGCCAGTAGGTGAAGTAATTAGTATATATAAAGAATCTAACAGTTCGAATAAAGTTATACGCATGAAACTCTTTTCTGATTTGTCTATTTTAAATCAATTATTTATCGTGGATAAGGAAGGATAGAGTTATGGGTTTCAATTTCAGTGGATACCTTTTTATAGCAATCATATTACAGCTCATGTTTGCAGAACTATTAACTATAAATGGATTTCAGCCAAATATCATGCTGTTATTTATTATTCTATCTTCTATCTCTATGGAGAGTGCTTCTCGAGCGACAATCATCGGTTTTTTGATTGGGTTATTTTCAGACTTAATATTATTCAGTGGATTTTATTTAGGATTATCCAGTTTAGTGTTTTCGATATGTGCCTATTTTGCATCTCAGGTAAGTTCCAATTTTGCATATAGAAATTTTGATTTATACTGGCTGAGTTTGGTGTTTTTAGGCACTGGACTATATTCATTTTTTAGGTATGATTTTTTCTTTTTTAATGACATACTGTTTTTCTTAAAAAATTGGTTTTCTATAGCGTTATATACTTTTTTTGTAGGATTTATTCTTACTAGAATTCTAGGAGTAAAACAGTCGGTGTTAGAAGATGCTTAAGATAGAAAATAAAGCAGATATTTTTCATTATAGAGCATTATTATTTATATTATGTTTTGCTCTTTTTTCGCTTCTTAGTAGATATTTTTATTTACAAGTGATTGATTATGATAGGCATTTTTCGAAATCTCAAATTAATAGCGTTAAAGCGCTTACAACTTATGCTCCGAGAGGATTGATTTTAGATCGTTATGGAGAAATATTAGTCGATAATTATCCAACTTATATTCTAACAGTAACACCCTATGAATTGCGAGATAAAGAACAAGAATTTGTAAAATTATCATCTATTGTTGGCATTGATATAGAAGAGTTAAATAAAAGATATAAAAAATATTATAGAGGACCTTTTCTTCCAACTACTGTTGCTAAGAATTTAACATTTGAACAAATTTCTCAAATAGAAGAAATGAGATTAGATTTTCCAGGTGTTCAATATGATCGGTCTGATGAAAGAATATATTCTTCTATCTTAAATGATGCTCACTTTTTAGGTTATTTGAAAGAAGTAGATAGGGACACAATTCCTAAGCTTGATAAGAATCTTCTTTATAGAGCTGGAGAATTGATTGGTTGGCAAGGGATTGAAAAACAGTATGAAAAAGAATTGCGATTTTCTAAGGGAGTAGATTATATAGAAGTTGACACCTATGGTCGTGAAATTTTTAGATTGGACAGTAATAATATTCCTGCATTTCCAGGAAACGATCTTTCATTAACTATTGATGCTAATCTACAGCGATATTCTAGAAATATTTTAGAAGGAAAAAAAGGGTCTGTGTTAGTTTCCAATGTTAATACAGGTGAAATACTAAGCATGGTTAGTAGTCCTTCTTATGATTTGAGTGTTTATAGAGGTACAACATCTGAGTTTGAGTGGAATAATCTATTAAAAAATAAAGATAAACCATTATTAAATAGATCTATTGCAGGCCTTTATCCTTCAGGATCAACATTAAAATTGATTACAGTTATTAATTTGATTGAAAATAGCTTAGTAGACCCGTCAGATAGTCTATTATGTACTGGTATTTATGTGCCACCCGGCAGTACAAATGAATTTCGTTGCTGGAATGAAAATGGACATGGTCTTGTTGATTTAAATAAAGCGATTGCACAATCTTGCAATATATATTTTTATGAAACAGTGCAGTTGATTAGCTTAAAAGACTGGACGGATACTGCAAAGAAATTTGGCTTTAACGCATCAACAAAAATTGATTTGCCAAATGAGAAAAATGGATTAATTCCAGATAAAGATTTCTATATCAAAAATTATGGAAGATGGGGTTGGTCAGAAAGAGGTGTTTTATTGAATCTAACATTAGGTCAGGGAGATATTTTAATTACTCCTGTCCAAGCGCTAAGATTTATTAATCATATTGCGTCAAGAGGTGAGACAGCACAGTTAAGACTAAACTTATCTAAAGAAATATCTTACTATGATAAAATTATATATTCAGAAAAAATATGGAATCATATTTGGGATGGAATGTTTGATGTTGTTAACGCAGATCAGGGAAGTGGATGGAGAGCTCGATTGAATGGTTCAGATGTTAAGCTGTTTGGAAAGACGAGTACTGCTGAAAACCCTCACGGAGAACCTCATGCATGGTTTATTGGTTTTTTTGACGTTGAAGATACAACGTACTCAATCGTTGTTATGATTGAGAATGGAGGAGGTGGAGGAGCCGTAGCATCACCAATTGCAGGAGATATAGTTTCATATTATATCAATTCTTCTAAATCTTTAGCGGAGAATTAGAGATTATGCTTTTAGATCAATTCATATCAAACACCACAAAAAATTCTGTATCAAGATTGTTTTTTATAATTATTGGATTGACCACTTTTAGTTTGATGACTCTATATAGTATTTCTGATAATCCGTTTAGTTCTGATAGTTCATTTTACAGGCAATGTGTTTTTCTTCTCTTCTCTTTTGTAGTATTCATTTTTGTTAAAAATATATCGATGAAGACAATTCATGATAATTCAACCCTAATATTTATTACAACCTTTGTTTTTTGTATAATTCCCTTCTTCTTACCGACGGTAGAATATACTTATAGATGGATTGACTTTGGATTCTTTTATATTCAACCATCAGAGTATTTAAAATGCGCTACGGTCATTGTTATTGCAAAATATCTATCTAACCATCAACTCGAAGTAAAAGATAATTCTATTATTGTAGTACCATCAATATTAACACTGTTGTCTGCTTTTATAGTATTGAATCAACCAGATTTAGGTACAGCAGTTATTATATGCGCACCCTTACTTCCGATGCTCTTGTGGGCTGGAGTAAGTAATTTTACAATCTTTTTAATGATTACACCAATTATTACAATTATCGCAGCATCGAATATCATTTTTTTTACTGTTTGGGCATTCATAATGTTTATTTGTTTTTTGACCTTTCAAGCAAGTATTATGACAAAATCGATACTATATTTTGCTAATATTTTTACAGGACTATTAACTCCATTTTTATGGAATAATCTAGCTAATTATCAAAAACAACGTATTTTAACATTCTTAAACCCAGATCTTGATCCCATGGGATCTGCTTACCATATTATTCAAAGCATTACTGCGATTGGATCTGGAGGATTCTTTGGTAAAGGATGGGGGGCAGGATCTCAGACACAGTTAAAGTTTTTACCAGTACAAGAATCTGACTTTATTTTATCTGTTATAGCCGAAGAATTAGGATTTTTAGGGATTTTGTGCGTGATGATACTTTGTTTCTTGTTGATTAAAACACTTTTGGATATTGCATTTCGCGCTTCTGATTATTTTGCTAGTTTAGTCATAGTGGGGTTGGGATCAATTCTTTTATCTCATATATTTATTAACTCTGCAATGACGATAGGTTTGATTCCAGTTAAAGGTCTTCCAATACCATTTATTTCTGCTGGAGGTTCTTTTTTGTTGTCTTGTTTTATTATGATAGGTTTAGTAGTCAGTTTTTCAAAAAATTAATTATTATTGGGAGTTGAAATTCTGACTGTCTATCGCTAATTTCTTGCTACTCATTTATCATGACAAAAAAACTCTTCTATATAACTAGTGAAATGGATCCCTTTGCATCGGTTTCACCTTTATCCGATTTTTCTGTTAAAGTTCCTTTAGGTTTACAAGAAAAAGGCAACGATGTTAGATGTTTAATGCCAAAGTATGGCTTTATTAGTGAGAGAAAATATATATTAAGAGAAGTTATTCGTTTAAAGGAAATCTTATTTGATTTCGATGATGTCGATTATGTATGCTCAGCTAAGAGTGCATTTCTACCAAAATCAAGATTACAAGTTTACTTCTTAGAGCAAGAAGATATTTTTGGAGAATTGAACAACCTGCTTTATAAGGCAAAGAATGGTAGATTTTTAACTGACAATGATAAGAGATTTGCTTTTTATGCTTTAGCAGCAATTAAGATGCTTCCTAACTTGTTTTGGTACCCTAATGTTATTATTTGTAGTGGTTGGACATCTGCCTTAATACCTATGCTAGTAAAGACGTTAGCAAAAGCGGATAAAGATTTATCCAAAATAAAGACTGTATATATAGCAAGCTCTTTAAACGCGGACATTATTTTTGACACCAATAATCTTGGATTTAAGAAGGAAACTTTTTCGCCATTCAAGTCGTTAAATCTAAATCAGATTGGATGTATGTATGCAGATAAAACTATCCTTGTTAATGGCGCTGAAAAGGTATCATCTAAGCTGATGAAATTAAAAGTTTTTAAAGATGCTAAGAATTGCTCTGTTGTAGACCTTGATTATGGAGAAAATACAGATTATTCTCCATTATTAAACGCTATTGAGTTGGGAATAAAAAAAATATAAAGAATGCATAATTGTTTTTCTATAAAATGGGTATTAATCACAAGTATTGTATTCTTGTCTTTTAATGCATGCTCGGAAGAAACTATCGTTTATAGTGAGATAGAAAATCCAAATTATACCATCAATACACTGACACTTCCTTTGGATAAAAATAAGGTATTTCAAATCAATCCAACGTTAGGGGGAAATGGAAAATTTTTCTTTGGAGATGTAAAAGGCTCAGAGAATTTGTTTTCTTTATTTAGCCTTACATTATTTTCAGGTTCACTGCCTCCAACCGCTTTATTTGATTTGCTAGCAGATTCAATACAAGTTGATAGTGCATTAGTATATATGCAAACTGGTGATTCGCTAAATTCAACATCAAATTTATCTTTGTACTCAATTTTAGCAACTGAAGATAGTATTTTTTCTGAAGATTCTACTAGCTATTATTCATTAGATAATTATATAGATTTTGAGAATAATGCCACCTTATTGCATCAAATTCCATTAGTCAATATTGAGCCTGACAGTACAGGATATGACACTCTAGATTTCTTATTTAAAGACGATAACCTTGAATTGTTGAAAGAGTTTTATTTTGATACATTTACCTATCCAGCAAGAACTCTTATGTTAAAAAATGATGAACCTCTAGATGAGTTATTTACAATTGAAAGTGATGAGAGTAGTCGTCAACCAAGAATGAGGGTGTGGTATAAGGCAACAGTGAATGATACAACTACCATCGATACTTCAATTCTTTTCTTTGGAGACAAAGGCCTTAGTATTTTTCTTCCTCCAATAGTAGAGGAAGAAGATAAAAATTATGTGACACTTAATTCCGGATCAGGGCTTCAATCAGTTTTACGATATGATTTGGATATTATTAATGAACTAGAAAGAAATTCAATCGTAAAGAATGCGAATCTTGTGCTTAATATAGAGTCTTCAAATCTCGAAGAAGGTGATGAGTTCTATGTTGTAGTTGCAGCACTTTCAGATTCTGTAGAAAATTGGGATTTTACTACATTTTTATCTGAAGACGAATCTCTTAGTGATTCAGTTTATGTATCAGATCAAAACTTTATTATATCTAGGAAGGTGGAAGATGGAAAGATAGAAATCCCTATTCAGGCTTTTATTCAGTCTTATAAAAATGATGTCATTAATAACCATGGTTTAATGCTTTATAGTGGTCCAGTAAACAGCCCATTTGATAAAATTAGATTCGATACAGAGTCTGTAGAGGTATTATATGTTAAACCGTAATCTTGTTTTATTATTATTCTTAAGTGCGCTATTTAGTCAATCGACAATGAACGGCTATGGCTATGGGATGTTTTCTCAGAATGATGAAGCAGCTATATTAGGTTCAGGATCAGTAGGATTATTGCCTAGTTTTAAGAATGATGTTTCATTATCTAATCCATCAACATGGCATAAATTATCATTTACATATCTGAACACCTCATTTGAAAGTCAAAGTAATAAATTCGGTTCTAGTTCTAGCAAGAATTCTGGATTAGCATCAGCAAAATTAATTATCCCATCTAAGCAAAAGATTTCATTTGGATTAACATTTAAACCATTATTCTCTAGAGAGATAACTATCGTAGACAGTACATTTAATGAATTTATATTTGCTGGATCTGATACATTAGATTATTCTCGATCCAATAAAACGGGTGGAGGTTCTTCGATGGCTCAATTTGCTGTCGGTTACAAGCTTACAGATACGGATGATATTGGATTAGGTATAGATGTGATATTTGGATCATCTAGGTCATCACAGAATCTTATTATTGATTCTAACGATCATTTATTGCAATCTAGAGATTATTTTTCAGGCTCATTAATCGAATTTTACTATACTACAAGACGATTTTCATTCAATGACAATCCCTTAGTTTTATCTTTAAATTATAATTTCTCATTAAATGATATTGATGTGGAAAATGAGTCTTATCAAGCATTTTTAGATTTAAACTCAAATAACTATCACGATTCACAAGATTATCCGAATGTTGCTGCCGCATTAATGCCAACCAATACTATATTCAAAAATGAAATATCAATAAGCGATTTTAAAGCAGGTATTGATTATGAGTTTGCTGAAAGATATCATGCTCAGCTAGAGGTACAATCATGGAATAATAATGGAAAAAATGCTTTATCTAGCTCACTTTACCCGGGATACATTGAAGGGAAGAGTAAAATTAATATTGGATTTTTGAAGTTTGCAAAGCCTTATTCAACAGATAAGTTTCATTTTAGAGCGGGATTATCGTTTAGTGATTATGAGATTAAAAATCTTGATAATGTTAAAGAGGTTGGTTTAGGTTTAGGAGTAGGTATTGAATTTGGTTTAATGAGGAACCAAATTGATATTGGCTATAATTTAGTAAATAGAGATAATATCTATAATGTAGGAAGTGAAACTGTACAATCATTCAATGTGGGAGTAAGTATTGGAGATTTATGGTTCGTTAAAAGAAGAAAAATATAATAATTAGGTGAAAAAATGAGAAATTATTTATGGACTATAATTGGTTTAAGTATTTTATTCTCCGCATCCCTTGATGCTCAATGTAAAAGAGGAGAACAGCTAAGAATTACAAATGATGTCGAGATTAAAGTAGTGGATTGTAGAGAAGCTACCAGATTGATTTATAATGATGGCTGGTATCCGTACTCTATTGAAGACGAAAGAGAAGACAGATGTCCTCAATTATCCAGTAGTTCTGCTGAATACTATAGAAGTAGCAATTGGGAATTAAGTGCAAATGCTTATTCAGAAATGATGAGCTTAAGATGTGATCAATGGGACTCAGACTGGGTCAATCCAAATGATGTTTATTTATATTGGGCGATTGCGTTAGAGTACCTGGGAAAATTTGATGAATCTGAGAAAGTTTTAGTAGAGGGTTTAGAAGAATTACCAGAGAACACAGACTTGATGAAAAGGTTGGCATATTCGTTTAAGAAACAAGGCAAAACTGATGAAATGATAATTGAGTATGAAAGGCTATTAGATTCTGATGTTAAAGATACCGATACATTGCGAGATTTGGCATCTGCATACGGAGATCAAGGAAGAACAGATGAACAAGTGTCAGTTCTCAAAAAGATTTTATCTTTTGATCCAAATAACTCTGCTATTCAATCTGAGTTAGCTAGGGTGTATGAAAATTCCGGAGAAGACCCTCTTGAAATTTTTAAAGCAAGATCTGAAGACAATCCAGAGAATGCTTCTTATGCTATAGAGTATGCGCAAAAATTGATGGATAATGGAGATGTTGATGAGGCCATCGATGCATTGGAGGGTACTTTACGCTATAATGAAACTAATAATATGGTTTATCTTACTTTGGGTAATGCATACAATGAAAATTCTGATTTCGATGAAGCTGTTGAAGTGCTAGAGGATTTGTTTGATTTAGATCGTAATAATTATAGAGTAGCAATAAAGATTTCTGAAAATCATATGGAATTAGATGAGTTTGATGAAGCTTATGAATGGGGATCAAAAGCATTGAGAATATCAAAGAATAATGCTGAATCCTTATCTCATATGGGTAATTTATATTATAAGGCTATGAATATATGTAGAGGTGATAATTTCTCACGATCTGATAAGGCTGTTGCATCATTAGCATACAATTATTTTGTTCAGGCAGAAAAAAAAGGTAATTCTAAATATTTCAAGCAAAAAAGATGGCTCGAAGAAAATGATGTCTTATTTGGACGCGCAGATTGGTTTATGCTTGATAAAGATATTCAAACTACCGGAAGAGTATCTCCAGCTGGCAGATGTTATGAGTGGGTGAGTGAGTCTCTTACAAAGCAAAGCGATTGGTAGATTTATGTCCCAATTGAAGAAAGAAGATAATGAAATTTTTAAAATCATTAATTCTGAATTTGATCGTCAAACAAATTTCCTTGAATTAATTGCTTCGGAAAATTTTACAAGCAAAGCAGTATTAGAAGCTGCAGGTTCCGTTTTAACAAACAAATATGCAGAGGGCTATCCTGGAAAGCGATATTATGGTGGATGTGTCCATGTTGATGAAGCAGAAAACTTAGCTATTCATCGCGCTAAAGAGCTCTTTAAAGCTGAATATGCTAACGTACAACCACATTCAGGTTCTTCTGCGAATATGGGTGTGTTTTTGGCAATGCTCAACCCTGGAGACTGTATTATGGGTCTCGATTTAAGCCATGGAGGACATTTAACTCATGGATCTAAAGTAAGTTTTTCTGGAAAATTATACAATGCAGTAACATTCCACGTTAAGAAAGATGACGGTTTAATTGATTTTGATGATTTGCTAAAAAAAGCAAGAGAGCATAAGCCTAAAATAATAATTTGTGGAGCTAGCGCCTATCCAAGAACAGTGGAGTTCGAAAGATTTAGAGAAATTGCAGATGAAGTTGGAGCATTCTTGCATGGCGATATTTGTCATAACTCAGGTTTAATTGCGGCTGAAATGCATCCTTCGCCATTTCCACACTGTCATGTAGTTTCTACCAGCACGCATAAAACACTCAGAGGTCCAAGAGGCGGGGTTATATTAATGGGAAAGGATTTTGAAAATCCATACGGTATTGTAGCACCAAAATCAGGAAGAACAAAAATGATGTCTGAAATTTTAGATAGTGCAGTAATGCCAGGAATCCAGGGAGGGCCATTGATGCATATTATTGCTGGGAAAGCAGTAGCGTTTAAAGAAGCCTTATCTCCTGAATTTAAAGTATATATAAAACAAGTTCTTGAAAATGCTCAATGTTTTGCAGAAGAGTTTACAAAGAGAGGATATAATCTTATATCAGGCGGTACAGATACACACTTAGTGTTATTAGACCTACAAAACAAATCTGTATCTGGAAAGCAAGCTGAACATGCTTTAGATGAAGCCGGTATTACGGTAAATAAAAATATGGTTCCTTTTGATCCTAAAAGTCCATTTGTTACGAGCGGAATAAGAGTGGGATCGCCAGCATTGACTACTAGAGGTATGAATACAGGCGAAGTAAAGACTATAGTAGAATTAATTGATAGAGTTATTATGAATAGTGAAAATCAGTCTACTATTAGCTCTGTAAAATCAGAAGTACAAGAATTATGTAAATCATTTCCAATTTATGATTAATATTAAAAAAAGAAATATATACTTAGCTATTTTTATAGGCTTATTTTTTAATTCTTGCTCATCAAATCGAGATTTAATGTTCGGAGCTAGTATAGCAGAATATGCTATACCAATTTCATTCAAATCTCATGAAAAGAAGATTAAAAATGACGCATTCAATTCTGAAGTCTATTTAAATGCTTCTAAAAGTTTAACGCAATATTCTTATGGTATTCTCATGGAAAAGGCAGATAGGCTGATGTACGCAGATTACTATACAGCAAGAGAGTATTATAGTGAGTCATTAGATTTATTTCTCACCTCAAAAAACTATATGATACAAGCACTATCTTTAAGACATACCGACTTTGAATCAAAGATGAAGACAAAAGCCAAAGTAGATTTTCATGTCGACGATGTTCCTTATCTATATTGGCTTAGCGGTTCGATGGCAGGATCAATACAGGCTAGTCAAGGAGACCCAGAATATTTAATTGATTTGAATAATATTAGATGGTTGCTTGAGAATGCCATTGCCATTAATCCAGGCTGGGAGAAAGGATCGTTGTATGCTGCAATGATGAGCGTCCATCTAAATGATTTGAGTGGAGATAAAGACTCTGAAAGAAGAGCGTTGGAGTACTTTGAATTAGCCGATCGTGCAGCAAAGGGATATAATATTGGCATCTATGTTACATTAGCTGAGAGTTTTGCTGTTTCTAAGCAAGACAAAGCATATTTTTTAGAGTTAATTGATAAAGCTCTAACAATTGATATTAGTAAAGATAAAGATATGAAACAGGCGAATACACTATCTAAGTTAAGAGCAGCATGGTTGTTAACTAGAGTCGATGACCTTTTTTATATGTAAATTTATATAATGAACTTCCTAAAAAATATTATTGTAGTAGTTTTTCTGTCTGGAATTTTACTATCAAAGCCAATTATTATTAAGCTTGCAACCGTAGCTCCTGAAGGAACAGAATATTATAATCTTCTTTTAGAAATGGGTCAAAGATGGCAAGAGGAAACAAATGGTCAGGTGCAACTACGTATTTATCCTAATGGAGTTGTAGGCGGAGAAATAGATACAATTCGTAAAATGCGTATCGGTCAAATTCAAGGGTCTGCTATGTCTTCGATTGGTTTAGCTCGTTTAACAGATAGTATTCAAGCATTTACATTGCCTATGGGTTTTAAAGATTATGATGAAGTGGATAGAGTGAAAGAGGCTATGTTTGATGATATTGATAGTGAACTATCTGATAGTGGATTTAAATTATTATTTTTAGTGGATATTGGGTGGGTATATTGGTTCTCTGCAGATGAAATTGCAGTACCTCAAGATTTAAAAGATGCAAAGATTTTTACATCAGCAGGTGACTATGTTACAGTAGAATTATTTAAAAAATTTGGATTTAATGCTATACCTATGGCAGAAACTGATATTCTTACGGGATTGCAAACTGGCATGATTAATGCAATGCAAACTGTACCTATTTTATCTGCCAGCTCTGGTTGGTCTGCATTAACACCAAATATGCTAGATTTAAAGTGGGCCACTTTTATCGGCGCTGTAATAATTAACGATGATGTGTGGTCAAGAATAAAACCTGGGCATCAGAAAGCGATGATGGCTGTAGCAGAAGATATTGGAAGAAAGTATCAAAAGAATGGAAGAGAAATGGAAGTTAAGGCCATTGATGCAATGCAGGAATATGGTATGAAAATTAAAACTCCAACCGATCAAGAATTGGAAGTCTGGGAATCCTTTAGGAAGGAAATAACTCCAGACGTCATTGATACTTTTTTATCTCAGGAAATTTATAATAAAGTTACTTCAGCTATTGATGAATAATAGCTTACTTAGTAAAGCAGAGAATTTTCTTTGTTATGTATGTTTTGCTATTATTGTTTCTTTTCCTGTTTTTCAGATTTTATCTAGATTTATAGATTTATTTTCGATTCCTGCTTCTCAGGAAATTGTTCAACATATGACTCTGTGGATTGCTTTTATTGGAGCGGTATTAGCTGCAAGATCTAATAGACTGTTAGCGGTTGTTAGAGAGCCAGTATTTAAACAGTCTTCTGAATTTAGAATTAGTCATTTTCTAGTTCATATGTGTTCGGCTGGAGTAGTTTTTGTCCTTGCTATCTCTTATCTAAAAATGATACAAATCGGTATAGAATATCCAGAATTTATTGCTCCATTTATAACAGTGTGGTTTGCTCAAAGCATTATTCCGATTGGATTATTTTTAATTTGGTATCACATGATAATGACAAGTAGTAGCAGATTCAACTATCGTCTCTTGTTAGTCTTTTTTTCTTTTTTGATTACTATAATCCTTTATTATTGGCAATTTCCACTTTCCAATGAAATTCTTTTAACAATTAAGGTTTTGGGTGTTATTGGATTAGTAGCATTTGGCTTACCTATTTTCGTTGTTTTAGCTGCTCTTTCAATATTTTTCTTTTTATCAGAGCCTACTGATTGGGCTACAAACTTTGATTTAATGTCCACTATTAGTGATAGTGCATATCGTATCGTTGTTTCTCCTACATTAGCAGCTATTCCTATTTTTACATTAGCTGGATACATACTTGCTGAAAGTAATATTTCTAAGCGACTTCTAAGCTTTTTTAAAGCATCATTGGGATGGCTTCCCGGATCAACGGTATTAATTGTGGTTTTGTTGTGCGCTTTTTTTACAGCGCTTACGGGTGGATCTGGCGTGACAATTTTAGCCTTAGGAGCTATTTTATATCCCATATTAATTGAGGATGGCTATTCTGAAATTTTTTCTTTGGGATTAATTACAACAGCTGGGTCGCTTGGATTATTATTTCCACCAAGTCTTCCTGCAATTATCTACTCTGTTACGGCAGGTATTAATCCGATTGAATTATTTAAAAGCGGTCTTATTCCTGGTCTATTTTTATTATTTATTATTGTTTGTTATGGGATATACCATAAGCCAAAGAATCAAAAAAAGGTTCAATTTAATATTCAAGATTTAAAACAATCTTTTCTTAATGCAAAATGGGAGATAGCTATCCCAATATTCATTATTTATGGCTTATTTAGCGGATTAGCAACTTTAGTTGAATGTGCAGCTTTATTAGTATGGTATGTATTGTTTGTTGAGGTATATATATATAAAGATATAGAATTTAAAGATATCCCTAAGATTGTTATTGATTGTGCTACATTGGTAGGAGGGGTATTAATTATTCTTGGTTTTGCTATGGGATTTACCGGTTATCTTGTAGATGCTCAAATTCCTTTAAAGATTTTACAATTTGTCAAAACATCTATTGATTCTCCTATAGTATTTCTATTGGCCTTAAATATTTTATTACTAATTGCTGGATGTATCATGGATATTTTTTCAGCTATTATTGTTATAGTTCCTCTAATTGCCCCTCTAGCAATACATTTTGGTATCGATCCAATACATTTAGGAATTATCTTTATTGCTAATCTAGAGCTAGGCTATATTACGCCTCCGGTAGGCATGAATCTCTTTCTAGCTTCATATCGTTTTAAAAAAGATATGCCAACAATTTATACAGCCACAATGCCTTATTTCTTTATAAGGTTAATAGGAGTCTTAATTATAACATATATTCCTTTGTTCTTTTACTGATTTTTATTTATCTTTGTCTATCATGAAATATAAAAATCTCATTACAACCGTTATCTTACTATCACAACTTGTTATGGCTCAAGGCCAAGCAGGATCATTATTTTTATCCATAAATCCAGGTGCAAGAGCTAATGGTATGGGAGAGGCACAGATTGGAGTGGCAAATGATGCTTATGCAACATATTACAATCCAGCTGGTTTATCTAATCTTTCTAATACTCAAGCTTCTTTTATGCATACCAGTTATCTTCCAAATCTAGTAGACGATATGGCATATGATTTTATTACATTTGCTACACCGTTTAAAGAGGATGGAGCAATTGGCGGTCATTTTACTTATTTAAACCTTGGAGATCAGATTAGTACAGACGAGAATGGAGCTGAGTTAGGTTCATTTTCTAGTTATATGTATGCATTAAATGTATCTTATGCTAAAAAAATTGATGAAGATTCATCTTGGGGTGTAAATGGAAAATATTTCTATCAAGAACTTGCTGTTATAAGTAGTCTTGATGCTACTAGTGGTAGCGTTGCTTTTGATGTTGGTTATTTTAAACATAATGCAATGAACAATCCTAATTTAACAATGGGTGCTGTATTAACAAATGTAGGTCCAGGTGTTAGTTTTGGAGACGGAGAAGAAGATCCACTGCCTACTAAGCTGGGCTTTGGTTTAGGTTATTTAACTCTTGAAGATAAAATAAATTTAGCATTTGACTTAAATTATGAAATAAACGACCAATCAATGGTTACTAACCTTGGAGTAGAATATTTTCTTGTAGAAGATTTTGCATTAAGAGCAGGCATTATGAATGATCCATCTGGTGATTTAAGCTACACAACTCTTGGTTTAGGTGCTCGTTTAGATGCACTTGGATTTGATGTAAGTTATGTCATGGGCGGAGAGCTTGATCCACATTCAAATATGGTGAGATTTTCTTTAAGTGGTTCTTTCTAACTCTGAATCAAGATATCAAATAACATCTAATATGAAACTCATATTTTTTTCAATCATCTTTTTTATAGCCGGTTGTGGCTGGGCAAATCCTTTCGACGATAATATTCCTTATAAAACCAGATTTGAAGATGGATTGGTATTTTTTGAAGATGAGAAATACGCAAAAGCAGCACAACAATTTGATATTATTGTTGATAGAGGTTCTCATACTGATTTAGGAGATGATGCATTATTCTTTTTAGCGGAGTCTTATTTTCTCGGTGAAGATTATGAATTAGCTTTAATTGAATATGAAAAGTTAGTATCAAGAATGGGATTCAGTCCTTATATCGAGAAAACCCGATGGAGAATATGTGAAACTTTAATGGCATTATCTCCAAACTATTATCACGATCAAGAATCTAGTAGGAAAGCTATAATCGAGATACAACAGTTCTTGGACGATTATCCTTCATCTAACCATTCTGTGGGTGCTGATAACCTTATTAAAGAGCTTAGATTAAGGTTAGCTCAAAAGAATATGGAAACAGGAGAACTGTACGTTAAGTTGAAAGCTTACGATTCAGCAATTGTTGCTTATAAAATTGTAATTAAAGACTACTATGATACAACATATTACAGAGATGCAAATCTAGAGGTAATACGTTGCTTGGTTCTTTTGGATAAAAATGAAGAGGCTGAAGAGTTTTTAGACAGCTTAAATAAAAGCGATGAATCACTAGTTGATGATAGTTTTAAAAAAATAGCTTCGGACATCTTAAATAACAACTCTTAAGGTAGGTGAATATGAAAACCTGTATATTTGGCGGCACTTTTGATCCTCCTCATATTGGACATCTTCTAATCGCTCAGACTATTATTGAATCTGAAAATTTTGAAAGATTGATATTTGTACCTGCAAACATTTCACCTGCAAAGAAGGGTAAGATTATATCCTCATCAAAGAAAAGATTAGATATGTTGAATATGGCACTTACTGGTAATGAAAATTTTGAAATATCTGATTTTGAAATCAATAAGGGAGATGTTAGTTATACTATTGACACTATTACTGAATTTGCTCATACTCTTAATCTAGATAAGAAAGATTTATATTTTTTAATGGGGAGTGATACTCTGGGAGGGTTCCATAATTGGAAAGATCCTAGAAAAATCATGAGTTTATGTAATATTATTGTTGCGATTAGACCAGGATTTACTCCTAGCGATATACCTCAATGGATATTAGATGAAGTGCATTTTGCCAACATTCCTCAATTTGAAATTTCATCTACAACTATAAGAGCACGTTGGAGAGATGGAAAAACAATCAGATATATGGTACCAAAGGAAGTATGGGAATATATCAATAAGAATGGATTGTACTAATGTTGTCTAGCATATTGTTTCTTATAATAGGATCTATAGGTCTATTCTATGGTTCAGAGTGGTTAATAGATGGTGCAAAAGATATCGCAAAGAAATTCAAGATTTCTGATATTGTAATTGGATTAACAATTGTTTCTATAGGAACATCATTTCCCGAGCTAGTAGTTGGTATTATTTCTTCTCTAGAGGGACATAATGACTTTGTTATTGGTAATGTATTAGGGTCAAACGTTGCAAATATTGGATTAGCTCTAGGATTACCTGCATTGTTTTATAAAATGCATTTTGAATATAAAAATGTGATATCTGCATTTATCTATAATCTGTTAGCTTGTGGAGTTCTTTACTATGTCTTATCAGATAATCA
>JAAZXT010000059.1 GCA_014240005.1 Fidelibacterota bacterium
AAGTTAGAGAGATGGGTTTATTTTCACCTCAAATATCTAAAGAATATGGTGGTCTAGGATTAAGTCTTCATCAATTAGGTCAAATCTACGAGATCTTAGGAAATACTTTTTACGGCCTATATGTTTTTAATTGTCAAGCTCCTGATGCTGGAAATATGGAAATATTAATGGATCATGGAACGGACTATCAGAAAGAAACATTCTTAAAGCCCCTTATCGAAGGAAAAATTAGAAGTTGTTTTTCTATGACAGAACCAGAATTTGCAGGATCAAATCCTTTAATGATGGGTACAACTGCTAAAAAAGAAGGTTCTAATTATGTGATTAATGGACATAAATGGTTTACTTCCTCTGCGCAAGGTGCAAGCTTTGCTATTGTAATGGTGATGACTGATCCAGATAATCCTAATCCATATCTTCGTGCAAGTCAGATTATTGTGCCAACAGATACTGAAGGATTTAATTTTATTAGAAACATATCAGTTATGGGCGATGAAGGTGATGGTTGGAATGCTCATGCTGAAATTCGCTATGAAAATTGTATAGTTCCTGAAGAAAATGTGCTAGGTAAACCAGGTACAGGATTTAAAATTGCTCAAGATAGATTAGGTCCAGGAAGAATTCATCATTGTATGCGTTGGATAGGAGAATGTGAACGTGCATTCACAATGATGTGCGAAAGAGCAGTGAGTCGCGAAATAGCACCAGGAAAACCTTTAGCAAGCAAACAAACTATTCAGAATTGGATTGCTGACTCTCGCGCTGAGATTAATGCTTCAAGATTGATGGTTCTTGATGCAGCGAGTAAAATCGATAAAAGCGGAGCTGCGTCTGCAAAAGTAGAAATTTCTACTATAAAGTTTTTTGTAGCTCAAGTATTACAGAATGTGTTAGATCGTGCAGTCCAGACGAATGGAGCGCTCGGAATGACGGATGATACTTTCTTAGCATCTTTATGGAGACATGAAAGATCTGCAAGAATCTACGATGGAGCTGATGAAGTGCATAGATCTAGGGTAGCTAGAGAGATTCTAAAAGAATATTCAAAGTAAAGTTCCATGTTTCCAAATAAGGCAAAGGTAAGTTTCAGAATTCCGCTAAAGCTTAAATTACACCTTTTTCTATCAAAATTTTTTAAACAAAAAAACAATACTACTTTTTCAGTGGATAGGCCTAAAGATATTCGACAAGGTGAAGAATTTCCAATAGAACCATTAAAAAGCTATTTAGAATCACAGGATTTTGATATAAGTGGTCTTTCTGTAAAACAGTTTCCTAGCGGGTATTCAAATCTGACCTATTGTTTAAGCACAGATAAGAATGAATATGTTTTAAGAAGACCTCCTTTTGGTGCTGATAGCCTTAAAGGCGGTCATGATATGTCAAGAGAATACAAAATCTTGAGCCAATTAAAAGCTGAGTTTAAGAAGGTTCCAAATGTTCATCTCTACACTGAAGATAAATCTATTATTGGAGCACCATTTTATATTATGGATTGTGTAAAAGGATATATCTTAAGACCTAACCTATCTCAGGAAAATGCACCTGATGCTAAGACTATATCAAAAATTGCAGATTCACTTATTGATACATTAGTTAGTTTGCATCAAGTTGATATAGATAAGAGCGGGTTAAGTGATTTTGGTAAAATAGATGGTTATGTATCAAGACAGGTTTCAGGATGGACAGAGAGATATTTTCATGCCAAAACTCATTCGATTCCAGAAATGGAATTTGTTGCAAAGTGGTTGAATGAAAATCAACCTACAGAATCTGGTAAAGCTATTATTCATAATGACTTTAAATATGATAATGCAGTGCTCGATATAGATGATCCTACTAAGATTATTTCAGTACTAGATTGGGAGATGGCCACCCTAGGTGATCCTCTGATGGATTTAGGAACTACGCTTGGCTATTGGGTAGATCAGAATGATGCAGAAGAGTTAAAACTATTTCAACTAAGCCCTACGACATTAAATGGTAACCCGTCTAGGCAAGAGATATTAACTATGTATGAGAGAAAATCAGGCAAACCAATAGACAACCCAGTTTTTTATTATGTCTTTGGTTTATTTAAGATAGCAATTATTGCTCAACAAATTTACTATAGATATCATAAAGGCTATACCAAGGATAAGCGATTTAGTATGTTAAATATCGCTGTTAGTTCTTTGGGAGTCATGGCTAATCAAGCGATTATTAAAAATAGAGTAAGTGATTTATTTGAGTAAGAAAGAGGTTTATTTATGAACAAAAAATATAGTGGACATTCATGATGTAGATTCGATTTTATTGGGAAAAATGTTTCGGTTTGCTGGTTGACACCTTAAATTGATTTAGATGCGATAAAAAAAGTCGGGGAGAAACGAAAATATTTTATGGATATAGGAATTAATCAGGCAATTTTAATTACTGTTAGTATACTACTTACTACCAATTTGATAGGATATATATATACTGCTTTAATTCTTCATACCAACCTTATTAATGATCATAGAATTCAACCCAAGAAATATTTTTCTCGACGTTTTTATCAAAGATTACCTTTAATACTATTTAATATTTTCCTTTTATTATCTGTAGGAGCTATTGGAGTATATTTATTTTATGATATACTTGATTTTTCCATTCCAACTCTTGGAGTTTTTCTATTGCAGTTAACTTTGATCTTTTTGATAGATGACTTGTATTTTTATCTTTATCATGCAGCCTTACATACAAAATTTCTATACAAACATATTCACAAAACACATCATCGATCTACAATGCCTATCCCAATGGAATATATCTTTACGCATCCTCTTGAATGGTTTTTTGGTGCTATTGGTCCTTTTATCGGATTAGCAGTGATTGCAATATTTATTCCTGAAATAAATATCTATGCCTTTTGGACTATGACTGCTTTAAGGAATTTACATGAATTAGATATTCATTCTGGAGTAAAGTCTTCAAAAGTTACATCTGCCATTCCTTTTTATGGCACAACAGAGCATCACGACCTTCATCATTCAAGAAATAAAGGGAATTATGCTTCAACATTTACACTCTGGGATAAAGTGTTTGGCACTGAAATTACAAAACAATGAAAATTACAATTATTTTAATGGTTTTATGTGTTTTACTGGGGACAATGTTTAATTTCTTTACTATTAAACGATATATAAGAAAGAAGAAATGATGATTAAGTCTAGATTATTATCAATTTTTATAGTTACTTTTTTACTAGTTATGTGCAGTAAAACTAATAGCGATGTAGTGTCCATGGAAGAGTTTCAATCAAAGATTCTAGATAAAAATACGTTCGTTTTAGATGTTAGAACGGAAGCAGAGTTTTATGGACCTTTAGGACATATTGATGGGGCAACCCTCATTCCTATTGATGAACTTGCAGATAGAATGAATGAACTAAGTTCTGTTAAAGATAAAGTAATTTATGTAGTATGTCGAAGCGGTAACCGATCTGGTAGAGGAAAAGACATTCTAAATGCCAATAATTTTACTGCTGTTAATGTTAATGGTGGTATGCTTGCGTGGGATGCATTAACCAATGAATAAAAAAGAAGAATTAATTAACAAATATAAGAAATCAGTTATAACTATTATTATTGTTTTATTAATTTCTCTAATACCATTTTTCTTTTATGCGAATTAAACAGAAATACATCATTGATTTTTCTAAAAGTGTTACTTGGATAACCGTCCTTGGTCTGATTTGTTATTTTAATCAAACAGAGAATATAACGGCATGGATTTATTTCTGTTTACATGGTTCATATGGGATTATGTGGGTAATGAAAAGCAATATTTTCCCTGACAAAAGCTGGGAAAAAAAGGCAAATTTACCATATGCCATTTTTATACTCTTTTGCCTGATGACATATTGGTCTCCTGCTTTCATTATTACAATGCAGGGCCATGAAGCTTCGATTAATGTTATTGTTGCTTCAGTTATTATTTTTATTTTTGGTGTATTCTATCATTTCACGTCAGATATGCAAAAGTATATCTTTTTAAAACATAATTCAGGATTGATGACAGAAGGTTTATGGAAGCAGTGTAGGCATCCGAATTATTTTGGTGAATTATTAATTTATACTGGCTTTCTCCTTTTAACTATCGAAACCAACCTTTGGTGGGTACCAATACTAATTTTAGGTGCATTTGTACTGTCTATATGGATTCCTGGGATGATTCGAATTGATAAATCTTTATCTCGTTTTGAAGAGCATAAAGAATACAAGAAAAAAACAGCTTTTATTATTCCTTTTATTTTTTAATGAAACCTCAATTAGTTATATACTACGATGGAATTTGTTTTTTGTGTTCTAATCTTGTTGATTTTTCTATAAGACACGATCATGAAAAAAAAATTCAATATAGTCCCTTGCAGTCTAATTATGCCAAAAGAACTCTAAATATGGATGAAACCTCAGATATGGATACTGTTATTGTACAACAAGGTGACAAAGTTCTTCAAAAATCGGAAGCAGCATTTATAATTTTGAAATTTTTAAATCATCCTTTGCAATATTTGCGATTTGTTATTCCAAGATTTTTAGCAGATAAAATATATAATTTGGTCTCAAGGAAAAGATATAACTGGTTTGGAAAAAAAGAAGAATGTATTTTTCCTATTAATAATTCACAATTTTTAATTGACTAATGACAAGAGACACATTTAAAAGATTTTATGATATTGAGACTCGATGGTATGATGAAGATATGTTGGGTCATTTAAATCATGGTACAGCTGTGACGCTCATAGAAGATGTAAGAATAAGACATGCTGCTGATATAGGTCTTGAACCATATGATCGGTATAAATTTCCATTTATAGTAGCTTCTATGAAGTTTGACTATTTAAAACAAATTAGCCACCCAGAAAAATTAACTATCGGTATTAGAGTGTCACGTATTGGTGGGAAAAGTTTTGATTATGAATATGGTATATTTAAAGAAGGCGATAATGAATGTATCATTAAATGTGAAATGACATTAGTATGTTTTGATTTTGCAGATCAAAAGAGTATTCCTGTATTTGACGCTTTAAAAAATGAAATATAATTAAGGAAAAATATATTATGAATGTTAGCATCGAAAATGATATTAAAATTATCCGAATGGGAGATAAGGGGCCGAACATATTAAGTGTGGCCAGATCAAAAGAAATTATGGCAGAGCTGAACTATGAAGAATGTAAAGCTGTCATTATTATGGGGAATGAAAAAGTATTTAGTGCAGGCCTAAATTTAAAAGATTTAATGAACGCTAAAGAAGAGAAAGAAGTTGCTCTTATTTTTAATACCCTTAGAGATTTATTAGTATCATTTAGAGAATTTCCTGGTCCCGTAATTAGTATAATAGGTGGACATGCAATTGCTGGAGGGTGTTTGATAGCATTAGCATCTGATTATCGCTATGGAATGTTTGGCATGCATAGAATGGGTCTTAATGAAATGGCAATTGGTATTGATTTGCCACCAGATATGCTATCGATTATTAGCCATTCAATCAGCAGAGAGAATCTTTTTGAGGTAGCAACACAATGTAAAATGTATACTCCGAAACAAGCCTATAAGAAAGGTTTGATTAACGAATATATTGGAAATCCTTTGATTGGTAAGAAAAAAGCAACAGCAGAAGCTCTTAA
>JAAZXT010000052.1 GCA_014240005.1 Fidelibacterota bacterium
ATACAATCTAAGCAAATTCGCAATAGATCAGCTTGCCTACACCTCTACCATGATAGGCCTTATAAAAACAGCATTGCTGTTCAAAAAAATCGCTTCATTAGACATGAAACTACTACCAATAAAAGCACCTATACTTCATTCGGAATTAAGAAATAAATTTATGAAAACAATAGAAAATCTTGGATATCGCAAAGTGAAATTTCTCTATTACTTAAAAAATACAATCTTGTTTCTAATGCCAAGAAAATTTTATCAAATACAATTGCAATCTGAGTTAAATAAGTTAGATAAATATAACCGCCAATATATTCTTTCCAGATTAAACTACTATAATAAAAAAATAGAAAATTTTACTCTATCAAAAAATGCATTAACTAATAAACAACTCAAGATGGAAACCCTATTTAAAAAATTCAAGCATAGTACATATTTTTTTGACCTATATAATATTTTCTCATTTTTTGACTCTAATAAAAAACTAGACTGTTTATTCGGAGATATTACAGGCGTGCCAATAGCACCATCCATTGTAAAGAGTAGGCCAATTACCGACAACAATAATTCTATCTTAATGAAATTAAATCGAGTAAGACATTTTCATTTTATCAATGATCATAGAAAATTTTCAGATAAAAAATATGGTGCAGTATGGAGAGGAAATGGAAATAATTCAGAAATCAGACAATATTTTCTACAAAATTATAATCATATTCCCACTTTTAATATCGGACAAAAAAGTCCGATTGTAGATACTCCATGGTATAAAGGATTTATGTCTATTTATGATCAACTCGATTATAAATTTATTTTCTGCATTGAAGGTCATGATGTTGCCACTAATCTTAAATGGGTTATGTCATCAAACTCTATTTGCATTATGCCAAAACCGCGATACGAAACATGGTTTATGGAAGGGATTCTAAAACCCGATGTTCATTATATCGAGGTAAAAGATGACTTTTCTGATGCAGAAGAAAAGATATCCTACTATTCTGAAAATGAAACAGAAGCACTTAAAATTATAGAAAATGCTCATAATCATGTAGAGCAATTTAAAGACATAAAAAAAGAAAAATTAATTTCATTATTGGTCTTAGATAGATATTTTTCTTTATCAGGACAAAATAATGCATAATAAAAACATATCTATTCTTTTTGATGTTCAAGAGCTCTATTACTTACCTCAATACCTTCCTGTTTATCATGAATTTTTAAGACGAAATAAAGGCAATGCAACATTTGTATTTCATCATGGGAAATTTGATAAAATAATGGAAGATATCATCGAATTAGAGAATTTAAATCATATATGGGTTCAAAATAAATTTCAGGCGAATGAATACTATCAAAACAAGAAAGCTGATTGGATATTTTTTGGCAATACATTTCCTTTCCTTGATCAGATTCATCAAGTAAGTAAATCTATTCAACTTGGTCATGGCGTTGGTCCAAAATCAAGTTATTATACAAAATCAGATACTCCAACTACTGTAAGATTTGTAGAGGGAGAATATAGAAGGAATCGTCTTAGAAATATGTATCCTGATAATAATTTTGTGAATGTAGGTTTTTGCAAACTAGATCCAATTCTTAATGGTGATATAACTGGATTTGACCTAAAAAATTTAAACCTAGATTCAGAAAAAAAAACAATAGTATATGCTCCTACTTTTTATCCTAGCAGTATTGAAAGATTTCCAAAAAACTTTCCTGAAGATTTTGAAGAATTCAATATAATGATTAAACCACATTATTTCTCACTAAGCAAAGAGAAATACAAAAAACAACGCGAACTTCTTGAACATTGGTCCCAATATAACAATGTTTATTTGGCAAAAGTTAGTGATTATTCTCTCGTACCTTTTATGGCAACAGCTGATTTGCTCATAAGTGATGCTTCATCAGCAATTATCGAGTTTGCTGCCTTAGATAAGCCAGTAATATGGTGTAATTTTCTAAAATTACGTTGGACCTATAGAGGAATTTTTTTTTACCGATTTAAAAAACGTATGGACAAAGATTATAATGAATATTCTAAAATAGCTGTTCGTTCTGATTCATATGAAACACTAAAAAATAATGTTAAAGAGCAAATGCTCAATCCTAAATCTCTTTCCAAAAATCGATTACATTATGCAAATAAATTAGCAGGGTCTTTAGATGGAAGAGCGAGCAAAAGAATAATAGATTATTTATTAGAAAAGAAATAAGTATTTTACGGTATCATGAAAAAAATTGGCTATACAACTGGTGTCTTTGATTTATTTCATATTGGTCACCTCAATATCTTAAAAAGAGCAAGACTTGAATGTGATTATCTTATTGTCGGAATCACAACCGATGAACTTGCAATGTCAGTAAAAGGAGAAAGACCTTTTATTCCGCTTGAAGAACGGATGGAAATTGTTGAGTCAATTAAATTTGTTGATGAAGTCGTTCCGCAAACCAACTACGATAAAATGGAAGCATGGAACAAGCTAAAGTTTGATAGGATGTTTGTTGGTGATGATTGGAAAGGCACCAAAGAATGGATTAAAATAGAAAAAGATTTAAGTCAATATAACGTTGAAATTATCTACTTTTCTTACACTATCCATACATCCAGTACTATGCTAAGAGATATATTAAAAAAAGTTAAAAAACCACAATAATGAGTAAAGCTGTAACCGCACAAAAATTTCCCTATGTACTAAAGGGAGAAAAGAAAAAATATTATTGGTGTGCTTGTGGTAAATCTACCAATCAACCATTCTGTGATGGAAGTCATAAAGGCACTGATTTCTCACCAATAGTTGTACATAATGAAAAAGAAAGTAATATTGCTTGGTGTGGTTGCAAGGCTACTAAAAATTCACCGTATTGTGATGGTACACATAAAAAATTATAACTTTATAATTATTCTTTGCCTCATTATTTCTCTATCAAGCCAAGGGTGTGAAAATAAATATCCTGAAGGTACGAATATAAAAATTGAGGTGGACGACGGGTTAGATCATCTTTTTTTCCTTCCTAATGGATATCAAGAACACCGTGGAAAAGAATGGCCTCTGATTCTTTTCTTGCATGGTATGGGAGAAAGGGGAGATAATTTGGAGTTGGTGAAGATTCATGGTATACCTAAAATTTCAGAGAAAACAGATACTTTTCCTTTTATTGCAGTATCACCACAATGCCCCATTGATCATGTATGGCCTGATCAAGCAATGCAAATGGATCTAATTGCACTTCTTGAATCAGTAATAGATAACTATCGAGTGGATAAAGACAGAATCTATATCACTGGATTAAGCATGGGAGGATATGGAACTTGGAGCTTGTTAAGTAAAAGGCCAGATTTATTTGCGGCCGCTGTTCCTATCTGCGGTGGAGGGATTCCTGGTCTTGAGATTCCTGATAGCATTAAAGATGTTCCAATCTGGGTATTTCATGGAGGAAAAGACCAAGTGGTTCCTTCAGATGAATCAGAAAAGATGGTTCGTGCGATTGAAGCAATTGGGGGCAATATAAAATATACTCTCTATCCAGATGCTCATCATGACTCATGGACTAAAACATATGAGAATAATCATCTTTATGAATGGCTCCTAAATCACAGCAAAGTCAATTAATTCTTAATTTGAGATGAACATTTTATATGGAATAGCTACAACGGGTAATGGTCATATTAGTAGGTCTAGAATCATTGTAGAAGCTCTAAAAAAAAGAGGGCATTCAGTTAATGTTATTTTAAGTGGTAAAGAAGAAAAAGATCTTTTCGATATAGATGACTTAAAACCATTTCACATTAAAAAAGGATTTACTTTTGTGAATGACAAAAGTCAACTGAGCTATATCAAAACCATCCTACACTCTCATCCAATACAGTTTTTTAATGATGTACGATCTATAAAGAATATATATGATCTTGTCATTACTGATTTTGACCCAATAAGTGCTTATGCTGCTAAAAAATATAACATACCATGCATGGGCATAGGTCATCAATATTCATTCTATACAGATATCCCAATGACAAAGAAAATGAAATTTGCTAGTATATTTTTTCCAAAAATGTATACCCCTGTTAATTTTACTATCCCTTTTCATTTCTATCATTTTAATCAATCAATTCTTCCACCATTTATTGATCCTGCGTTGCATAAAGAGATAAATACAGATGAAAAGAGTGAAGATATTTTAGTGTATTTACCATGGGAGAACCTAGATGACATGATTGCTATATTACAAAAAATATCAAAAGAATTTATGGTATACACCAAGATTGCATCAATAGAAAAAATTGATAACATCACTCTAAAACCATTCTCAAATGCAACCTTCAAACAAGACTTAATAAGATGTAGCTCTCTGATTACTAATGCTGGGTTTCAATTACCTTCAGAAGCACTATTCTTAGGAAAACCAATGCTATGCAAGCCATTAAAAGATCAACCTGAACAAGAACATAATGCAAAAATACTAAAAGAATTAGAATATGCTACTATATGTGATAAAATTGATGTGAACAGTATTGAACATTGGATAAAAAATAAAATCAAAGTGCAAATTCCTTTTAAAGACCCAATGAATCTTATTATAGATATTATAGAGAACCCAACAACAGACTTTTCTCATAGAGCGATGGAGCTTTGGAAAGAGTAATACTAGGAATGCTTTTGAAAATACTGTAGTAAATCTTCAAATCCACCAATAGGGATATCATTAATAATAATTTGAGGAACTGTTGTTCCTTTGGTCATTGCTGCCATTTCCTCTCTGGTAATATTATTCTCTTCGATATCTATATCATTAAAAGAGAATCCATTTTCTGTTAAGAATTTTTTTGCCATTTTACATGGACCGCACCAAGTAGCGCTATAAATTGTTATTTCTGTACTTTCTGGTGTTAAATTATTCACTAAAGAATATACCAAATGGGGGTAAGAAAGAAAAAATATTTTTATTTCTTATCATACATAAAATTAATTAAAATAGCCTATGGAATTTGGAATATATTACTGGGGAATATTTGGAGGAGTAATACTTTTTGTATTTCTTATCTCTTTACTTTTTAACCCTTAAAAAGGAGATTATTATGGAATTCGCTGAACAATTAACTCAACTTTTAGAATCTAAACCATGGATTATAGCTGTTTTAACTTTCTGGGAAGCACTTTGGACATTATTAGCACTTTGGTTTGCAGGAAGAAATGATCAAAAAGGATGGTTTGTTATATGTGGAATATTTCAAGTCTTCGGTTTGCTTGAAATTTTTTATCTAGCAACACAAACAAGATTCTTCAAAAACTTTAACATCAATGGGTAGTAAACACTTTCCAACTATTATTGCACTTATAATGCTAGTAGCGATGCTAGGATTAATGAGCAATTGCCAAGTTAAAACGGACGTTCCATTAGAGTATCAGGCTCCTACTGACGTCAGTGAACATCTTGATGAAAATGGAGAGCCAATGAAAAAACGCATTGTGTCTTATGAATTTCAACGAGATAAAAAGAATCCTTGAGAAAAATACTCTCGATTGGCGTTTCTCTTGCCTGTCTTTATATAGCATTTCAACAGGTTAACTTACAGCAAGTTTTTAGCGCGTTATCTAATACAAATCTATCTTATATAATTGCAGCTTTAATTATTACTAATGTTACGTTTATTTTGAGGTCTTTGCGATGGAGAACTCTCTTAAATGCTCCAAGATCTCTTACGCTCAATCATTATTCTTCCACAACACATATTGGATATTTCTTGAATAATATTCTTCCATTTAGAGCCGGAGATATATTTCGTGCAAAACTATTATCAAACCATGATAGAGATATAAAACTTAGTTACTTGATTGGAAGCCTTGTTGGAGAGAAAATTATCGATCTTTGGGTGGTAGGATTATTTACTATCATATTAATTCTACTAGGGTATACTAATCTCTTTGGTATTCAATTCATATTGACCGTTATTGGGATATCTTTTCTGAGTTCATTAATTATTTTTGGGCGCCATACTTTATCTAGTAGACTACTTATCATATTTCCAGCATTAACTAGTTTTGTTAAAGGCTATACCTTGGTATCAGAAAACAAGATTCGTTTATGGAGTTGG
>JAAZXT010000030.1 GCA_014240005.1 Fidelibacterota bacterium
AAAAGATTTACAAATGCAGGTATTAGAAATACCGCAACAGTTCTTGAAGGTAATCCCATAGAAACTGTGGTGAAATATGCTAAAGATGATAGTCTTGTTATGCTTGGAGTCTCTCCAAAAAATCCAATCTTGAAATACTTTCTTGGGAGCAAACCAATTAGCATTGCTCAGCAATGTAATTGTCCCGTATTAATCGCTAAGTAAGCGCATCTAATACTTCGTCATAATTTGGTTCATGTCCAGTTTGATTCAATAACTGTGTATAGCCCACTGTCCCATCGGTATTTATAATTACCACAGATCGAGCTAAGAGTCCTTGAAATTTTCCATTCATATGTAAAACACCATAATCATTTGCAAAGTCATAGTTACGCATATCAGAAAGGAAAAGAACACTATCTAAATTATTAACAGCACAAAATTGTTTTTGACTAAAAGCCAAGTCCCTAGATATACAAATAACTACTGTATTGTTCATATCGCCGGCAAGCTCATTAAACTTATGAGCTGAAGCTGAACATACTGGCGTAGCTAAACTAGGAAAAATATTTAATACCAATCGTTTCCCTTCAAAATCTTTTAAAGTCATGTTTACTAAATCATTGTTTGCTAATAAAAAATCTGGTGCTTTGGAGCCTACACTAGGCATTGTTCCTGAAAGATCAACTACCTGCTCTCCTAGTTTTATTTGTGTCATAATTTTCTCTTTTCTTTGTGTTAAAACGTTTAAATTGGATTTAAATTTAAAACAGTTAAAACAATTTAATAGGAGTTTTTTTATGAGTGATACCAAAAAATTTATCTTACCAACATTACCATATAATGCAAACGATCTTGCACCAACAATATCGTCTCAAACAGTAGACTTGCATTATGGAAAACATCACCAAGCATATTTCAATATGCTAAACACCTTCGCTGAAGGTACTAAGTTTATGGATATGGATTTAGATGAAGTCGTAGTAAAAAGCTTTCAAGAAAACAATAAAAAAGTCTTCAACAATGCAGGTCAAGCTTGGAATCATATTTTATATTGGGATCAAATGAAACCTGGTGGAAGCAAAACCCCTCATGGAAAATTATTAGAAAAAATAAACGAGTCTTTTGGAGACTACGATACATTTAAAACCAACTTTACACAACAAGCAGTTGGTGTATTTGGTAGTGGATGGGCATGGCTGATTGAAAAAGATGGCAAGCTAGATCTAAGAGGATTGCCAAATGCTGAAAATCCCCTAGCACATGGTGAACATGCACTGATGGGGATTGATGTATGGGAACATGCCTATTATCTAGATTATAAAAATGTAAGACCTGATTACGTCAAAGCAGTTTTAGATAATCTGATAAATTGGGATTTTGTTGCCGATAGATTAGGTTAAAATTTAAAACGATGGTTTCCTTAGTTGTCAATGGAACGTTTCCCAAGAATTCTAATATTGTTGATAAAATTAGATCTTCTGAAGTAATCATTGCTACCGATGGTGCTGCAAATTCCTTATTAAAAAATAATATTACTCCACATTATGTAGTAGGAGACTTGGACTCAATCGATTCTGGTACTCAAGACAGCGTTAAACATACTATTAATACCCCAGATCAATCAAAAACTGATTTAGAAAAAGCGTTAGAATGGTGTACTGACAATAATTATTTATCTTTATCAATTTTTGGAGTGTCAGGAAAAAGTGAAGATCATTTTTTAGGAAATTTTTTTGCTATCAATGAGTATTCTGACACAATAAGTTGTACGATTTATACAGATTATTCTACTATTACACCATGCATAGGAAAAACTGTATTTAATTCTTTTAAAGGCGAGACGGTTAGTATT
>JAAZXT010000061.1 GCA_014240005.1 Fidelibacterota bacterium
AAATAATATAGAGTATCTATTGAAGTCGTTATGATTTACACTTTCAAGTAAAAAAGGATATCTCTTACTATTAAGATAACAAAAAGAAGCTAAATCAACTTTTTGTATTTCTAGAATTTTCACTTATTTAAAGCTCTAGAAATAATTGGTTAGCTTTTTTAGTTAGTGAATGATTTGGATAGCCTTCAATCATTTCTAATAATAATAATTTAGCATTATTAAGCTCCTTAAGCTCAATAAGGACTCGTGACAACTCATATAAAGAGTCAGCATATTTTGGGTGATTGGTGTGACTAGATTGAAAGTCTAGATAGGATTTTTTAGAATCTATGTATGCTTCACTTCTAGAATATGCTCTTCCGAGCCATAATTTTGAATCTGCTACGTTTTCTAAGTCTGGAAAATTTTCTAAGTAGTTTATAAATAACTCTATAGCTTTTTCATAGTCTCCAACTACAAATTGACTTTTTCCATCAGAATATAGTTTAAGTGCATTTTTTTCTATATCTGTTTTAAGCGTTACTTCTTCTTTTTTATTTTCAGTAGAGTTTAATTCGATTATTTCAAACAATTTAGCTATTTTTTCAGAATTTTGCCTTTGTGTTTCCTTTAGAAGTTCATTCTCTTCTTTTAGAGAAAGAATCTCGTTATTAAGGGATTTGACTTCTTTATTAATTTTAAAAAATGCCATTTCAAGGTCTAAACCTTCATCTGCATTTATTTCAAGCACAGAAAATATGCAGAACATTGATAAAATAAGTTTAAGCAGAGTCTTTTTCATCAGACGAAACAACTGATTAGTAAAAAATAGAATTGAGGAATTTTACCTCTAGTAATAAGAAAATTCTACTCGACGATTCTTTTCCCAAGCTTCTTCGTTGCTACCAGTCAAGATAGGCTGTTCCTCTCCGTAACTGACTACTACAATCCTATCTTCAAGATTGTAAAGCCCTAAAACTTCTTTAACATTAAGCGCACGATTTTCACCAAGTGCTAGATTATATTCACGAGTACCCCTTTCATCTGCGTGTCCCTCTAATCGAAGGTTAAAAGATGGGTTGCTTTGCATAAAATTGGCATGTTGAATAATTATTCTGGTTGCTACCTCGTCTATTTCAGAGTCGTCATAAGAAAAATAAAGAGTGGACGTAATTCCAGCATTCTCAAGTAACAAAGCAGCCAACTTAGTTTCCTCAGCACCTTCTCGTAGAGCTTCTATGACTTCATCTTTATTTTGAATATTACCGTCTTCGTCTAAAATTATTAGATTATCTGTTAGCGCTTTAATCACTTCATCTCTATTTTGAAGGTTACCATCAGCATCTAAAATTAAAGTATCTTCCATGCCTTTTTCTTTTGCTATCTCGATTAACTCATCGTTAGATAGCGTCTTTAGTTCTCCTGAAACTATAACACTATCCATTCCTTTCTCTTCAGCTCTTTCAATTAAAGCGTCGTTTGATAATGATTGGAGCTCCTGAGTGGCATTGTCTAATAAAGCTTCAGCTTCAAGGAGTGCATTTATTATTTCATCTCTGTTCTGAAGATTTCCATCAGCGTCAATCTTTAGCAAGTCTTCCAAGCCTTTTTCTTTAGCAATCTCAATAAGCTCATCATTACTTAAAACTTCTAACTCTTCAAATGTAAAGCCTGCACTATCATCGTATGCAACAAAAACTTCCTCACTTAGATCAGTGACCTCTGCTGGGGCATCAGATGGGTTAATTAGGTCTAAAAACTTATCACCTAACTCAGAAATGCTAGTGGTAGCGCAAGAACTTAAAAAAATTACACTTGATAATAATAGAATTTTTTTTGACATTTTAGTTTCCTTAATTAGAATAATTTGACCAACTTGGTTCTCGGACTTCGCCTTCTTTTTGCATAAGCTCAACAGTCTGATAGTTATGAAGGGAAATTATAGACAATATTCCCTTGTTGTCTCGATTAGTTGAATAAATAATCATACCACCATTTGGAGAAAAATATGGCGACTCATCTGATTTATTTTGAGTTAATACTGTTAAATCTCTTGAGGCTATATCAAGCAAAGCTAGTCTATAGTCTTTGCCAACACGATGAATTAATGCAAGGTCTTTTCCATCAGGCGAGAAAACAGGTTTAGCATTGTAACGACCTTCAAAGGTTGCACGAGAAATTTTTCCTGATTTGAGATTCTTTATGTAAATTTGAACCTGACCTGTTCTATTGGAAGTGAAGGCGATACTCTTACCATCTGGTGAAAAATTAGCTTCTGTGTCAATTGCAATATTTGTGGTTAACCTTTTGAGTTTTTTAGAGTCAAAATTATATAAATAAATATCTTTATTCCCATCTTTAGAGAGTGTTAAAGCAAGACTTTTTCCATCTGGGTGCCAGGTTGGAGAAGAAGCAATGCCATCAAATTTAGGTAATTTTATTGGATTAGTGTTTTGAAAAACATACTTAACAAAAACATCAGATCGATTGTTTTTAAAAGAAACATAAGCTATTTTTCTTTGATCAGCTGACCAGGCTGGAGACAAAATAGGATCATCTGATCCAATAATTACTTGTTGATTTTTTCCATCCCAATCTGAAATTACAAGCCGGTATTTTCTCTTACCATTCTTTTCTTCATTAACAGTAACAAATGATAATTTCGTATTAAAAGAACCTTTTTGACCTAGGAGAGCATAATAAATAACATCACTTAAAGCATGAGCAGTTTTTCGT
>JAAZXT010000055.1 GCA_014240005.1 Fidelibacterota bacterium
AAGGGTGAAACGGAGGTGTAAGAGACCCCCAGTAGTAGTGGTAACATTACTAGCTTGTAAACCCCACTAGGTGCAAGATCAAGTAGTTCCAAGATACTGCTCGTATCATTGAGGGACGGGTAGATTGCTAGAGTTCTATAGCGATATAGGATAGAGAGGAATGATCATCGCATTGAAAAATGTACAGAACCCGGCTTATAGATCGGCTCAAAGAATTTTGGATTACAAATAAAGAGTAGCAATAAAAGATGAATAGATCAAAGATAGCAGGTATTGCATTTAATGTTCCCGATAACATTGTAACGAACAATGATATTGAAGAGATGATGGATACCTCAGATGAATGGATTCAAACTAGAAGCGGTATTAAGGAAAGACGTTGGGTACAAGCTGGAATGGCTAATTCTGATATGGCATTACCAGCATGCATACAAGCAATTGACGCTGCCGGTATTACCCCAAATGATATTGATGCTATTATTGTAGGTACAGTCACGCCTGATTATAATTTTCCAGGGATTGGACCTATATTACAGCAAAAACTAGGAATTACTACACATATTCCAGCATATGATATCAGCGCAGCATGTTCTGCATTTATTTACTTACTTGAAATGGGTGACCAATATATTAAAAGCGGCAAGTATAAAAATATCCTATTAGTAGGTTCCGATGTAATGTCTTGTATTATTGATAAATCTCCTGAAGGGAGAGCCACAGGCGTATTGTTCGGCGACGGCGCTGGCGCCGTAGTATTACAAGCTACAACTGATGAAAGCTGTATTTTGTCTACTCATTTATATGCAGATGGTAAAGGAATGGAACATTTGAATGCAAAAGCTCCCGGATCTATGTTTTATCCTGATCGCATTAACGCAGACATTATTGCAGAGAGGCATCATTTCCCGCATCAAAATGGAAGAGAAGTCTTTAAAAATGCCGTAACAAGAATGCCAGAATCAGTAGATGTTGCAATGAAGCATAATAATTGGTCTATTGATGACGTAACATTGGTTATTGCACATCAGGCTAATTATCGCATTCTAGAAACCTGTGCTAAACGTATGGGGATATCTATGGACAAAATGTATATTAATATTCAAAAATATGGGAATACAACAGCAGCAACTATTCCAATAGCAATGTGTGAAGCATTAGCAGAAGGAAAGTTTAAAAAAGGAGACAATATTATTCTCACCGCATTTGGTGGTGGATATACGTGGGCTTCTGCTGCAATTCGTTGGTAATTCAATGTTTAATTTTTCTCATATTAAAAAGATAATTAAAGAGAATCAATTTCCTTTATTGATTTTTTTTGTTCTATCAATAGCGCTATCGTTAACATTCCCAACAGGTTTTTCTATTCGCTATGCATATCAATTAGATGATATTGCTACAGAGCCTATTATTGCACCCTTTGATTTTGGAATTTTAAAAACAGAGCAAAAACTTAATAAAGATTTAGACGAAGCTAAACAATCTGTTCCATATAGTTTTACGCGAGACCAGGACTTTGTTAATAAACAGATTTCACAAATTGATACTTTTTTTGTGTATTTAAGTGATATTGATAATTCTCATAATCAATATATTGCATCACAAGATTCATTATATAAATATAGATATGAACCTGAGTTTGAAAGTTTTCAAAATAGCTTCATAGCAGATAGTACAACATATGTTACGCTTTATGATGCATTTTTAAATCAATATTCTTTTCAAATAGATAGGAATCAATGGGATCAGCTATTAGGTGTCACTGGTGAGTTAGCAGAGCCTATTAATTTAGAATTTTTTAAAAATTCAATTAAGCAAATATGTTTAAATCGTTGGGCTGAAGGACTATTAGACGAACCACTGCAAAATATTGAAAGTATAGATATTAGTATTGTGCAGGGTGGAGAGCTAGTTATTGGTCCGGTGAAGCATTATAATGATATAGAATCTGCATGGAAAAAAAATAAAGAAGAGATCAATGCTATTTATCCAGATGAGTTGGATATTAAATCGATTCTTAGCTATGAATTAATTAATGAATTTACTAAGCCAAATATTTTATTTGACAAAGAGTTGACTCTTAAGCGTCAAAAAGAAAGAGTAGATAGAGTATCTAGATTTCAAGGGACTGTGTTAGCAAATGAATTAATTGTTGATACAAATAATCGTATTACAGATAATGTATTATTGAAGTTAAAATCTCTTCAATTTGAATCAGGTCGTCGATTAGGTTATGAGAAAGCAACAGATAAAATTAGAGAGTATTTGGGTGCATTTTTTGTCATTTCTATCCTCATTTTTTTATTATTTTCTTTCTTATATATTTATCGTAATCATTATTTTAAAAATTATAAGATTTTAGTTTTAATTAGTTTATTGATGTACAGCATCA
>JAAZXT010000063.1 GCA_014240005.1 Fidelibacterota bacterium
GAGCTTGACAATTAAAAACATATAGGCCGTAAAAAGTATTTCCTAAGATCTCGTAGATTTGACCTAATTGATGAAGACTTAATCCTAGACCACCATATTCTTTAGATATTTGAGGTGAAAATAAACCCATCTCTCTAACTTGATTTCTTTTTTCTTCAAGATAAGGTAGGTGCTGTTCAAATGTATGTTTGACATTAAATTCTTTCTCATCAATAGCTAATTCTTCTTTAACAAATTTTGCTATTCTGTCTTTAATGTCTTGAAAGTCTTTGTCTGGTACTGCCATATTATCCCCTAAATAAATGTTTCTAATTCTTCTGGTATTAAACTACTATTAAAAGCCTTTAAAGTAAATCCCTCAGTTGTCATTAAAAATTCTGAAATAGACATATTTTTAATGCCAAAATTCAGTTTCTGAATATCTTCATGCGAACACGAAATCACTTCTGCGTATACTCCTGAGATTGCACCACCTGATGTAACAATCATAATATTGGACTTATCTGTCAAGCTACCTTGTATGCCTTTTAAAACATTAGCTATACGAGAGCGAAAAACAGAAAATCCTTCAAAACCAGGCTTACTTAAGTCTAACTCTTCATTCATCCATTTTTGTGCAACAATTTGGAAAAGTTCTAAAAATTTATCATGACGTTCTTTTGGTTCACATTCCTCAAAAATCTGCTTAGTAGTTTTTGATGTGTTTAAAATTTTTGGAATAAAATATTGTGCAATTTCCATTAATTGATTTTCAGCAAATTCTTTCTCTATGACAGGCTCTGGAAGGTCTGTTAGGCTATATCCTTCTTTAATTCCTTCAAATGTTTGGATATGTCGTCGATGTGGGCCAACAATAACATGATCAAATGTAGATTGTTGCTTTGTAAGTGCTTTACCAAGTTCAATAGATTGTTGAACACCTTTCGGGCTAAGATTGTCATAATCATTTGCCCCAAATGACGCTTGTCCATGGCGTACTAAATGCAATATACTCATTTTATCCCCCCCCTCTTTTTTTATTCGTAAACAAGAAATACTTGTTCTGCCACGCAAGCAGGTTTTTCACTGCCTTTTAATTCAATTGTTACTTCAACTATCATTTGCGCACCATTTGTTATTTTTTTGAATTTTTTTAAAATAACGCGACCTCTAATATAACTCCCCACAGGAACAGGCGCAGTAAATCTGACGCGATTTAATCCATAATTAACGCCCATTTTTGCTGATGCTATTGAATAAGTCCCTTCTAAAATTTTAGGAAGTAAAGAGACTACTAAAAATCCATGGGCTATTGTAGTTTTGAAGGGAGAATATAGTTTGGCGCGAATAGGATTCATGTGAATCCATTGACGATCTCCTGTTACCATGCCAAATTTCCAAATTTGTCTTTGGGTAATCTTCTGCCACTTACTAAGACCGAGCTCTTGACCTACTAAGGCTTCTGCTTCGCTAAGATTTTTTAAAACTTTCATGAGATGAAATTAAGAGTGAAGACTAAATCAAACAATAGCAAACTTTCTAAAATAATAACGTAACCATCCAAATGATATACTTGCGGCAACTAAGATTGCAAAGACTTGAGCATACCATACCCACTCAAGTGGTTTACCGGTGATATAAAAATAATACGACAAGGGTGCTGTAATAATTAAAACTCTTGTAATGGTGGTCACTAATAATGGTAATCCCTGACCTAAAGCCTGACATATTCTTGAGCAAATCACGCTTAATCCTACCGCAGGATATGCGAGGATGATAATACGTAAATATGTTATTCCTATATTCAGTACTTCGGAATTATCAGTAAAAATAGGGAGAATCTTATGCGCAAAGATAAATAGTATTGCCACACTGATTACTGTAATATAAATCGCTCTTACTATCCCATACTTAACAATCCATACTAATTTTTCATATTCTTTTGCTCCGAAAAACATTCCCACCATAGTCGTTAAACTAATCGCTATCCCTAATATTGGCATAAATAATAACATATCGATTCTTGACACAATTTGATATGCTGCTACCGCCTCTATCGAATAATTAATAAGAATCTTATTCATCACCACTTGTCCAAAAGAAATGATTAGCATTGATATAGAAGATGGGATTCCAATCTTAAATATGGTATTGATAATGCTAGGGCTATATTTAAAATCCCTAATATTAAAAGTGATATATGTAGATTTTCTAACGAAAATAATAAATAAGTAACTTACTACCATGACTGCTTGGCTAATTACCGTAGCTAATGCAGCACCTTTTACTCCATATTCAAGAACAAAAATAAATATTGGATCTAAAACAAGGTTTAATAAAGTACCAATTAGGCCAATTATCATCGGTACTTTTGTTTCTCCTTCTCCCGCTAAAATTGCACGGAAGAATAAAGAAAATACCACCAACCCTATTCCATACAAGAGAACTTTTAAGTATGTGTATGATATGTCTAAAATATTACCAGACGCTCCTAACAACATTAAAAGTTGTTCTCCGAAAATAATACCTAATAATGAAAGAGTTAATGTAATGCCAATACCAAGCAAAATGGTATGTTCTGCACAATTATCTGCATTTCTTTTGTCTTTTTGGCCTATAAATTGCGCAATAGAAGCTGTCACTCCTGCTCCAAGACCTACTGTTAAGCCTATAATAATAAAAAATAATGGACTCACAAATGCTACTGCTGTTACCTCTTCAGCCCCAAGCCATCCAATAAACATAATATCTACGACATTAAAGAGGGTTTGAACCATCATCCCCGCAATAATAGGCAAAGCCATTGTCCACAATGACTTGGATGGGTTAGATAAAAAAGACTGTAAGCGAGATTCTTTTTCCACGGTGAGATTTAGTTAAAGAGAGATAAGTACTCTGAATATCCTTCTTTTTCCATATTCGCTAATGGTACAAATTTTAAAGAAGCTGAATTAATACAATAGCGTAACCCTGTAGGGTTGGGTCCATCATTAAAAACATGGCCTAGGTGAGAATCGCTATCTTTCCCCTTGACCTCTGTTCGAGGAAGAATCAACTCATAATCTTGCTTAAATGCTAAATCTTCTTTATCGATTGGTTGATAAAAAGATGGCCATCCAGAATTAGAATCATACTTATGTATAGAGGAAAATAATGCTTTACCCGACACAATATCAACATAGATTCCTGGTTCTTTATTGTCCCAATATTCATTATCGAATGCAGGTTCTGTTCCACAGGATTGGGTCACATAATACTGTATATCTGTTAATTTTTCTTTATTCTCTTCCATGATCTCTTCCGTAGTTTGTCCATACAATAGGTTAAAAGTAATTATTATTGATATAATTTTGACATATTTCATCGAAAATAAGTTACAAACAAGATGCCATTTTTTATTTGGTTTTTTTCAATTGAGGTAGTATCTTAAAAATAATTGACAATTATGTGATGTTTTTTATTCACATAAAATAATAGAAAATAAAAAGAGGTATAAATAATGAAACTTAACAAGTCAAGTTTTAAGTACTTGTTTGTCTGTCTTTTGTCTGTTGCGACACTAACTGCGCAAACCGTGTCTGGTACTGTTTCTAGTGCTGACGGGAATGCTCTTTCTGGTGCAAACGTAATGGTTGAAGGAACTGATATGGGGGCTTCATCGAATAATGATGGATCATTCTCTATTTCAGGTTTAAGCGACGGTGACTATACACTTACTGCTTCATATATTGGATATGATTCTGCAAGTGTTGTAGTAAGCGTTAGTGGTGGACAAGCAACCAATGCAAATCTTACTCTTGAATCAGGTAATGTAAGACTGAATCAAGTTGTAGTATCTGCATCCTTTAAAAAAGAATTAGTTACTGAAGCACCTGCTAGTGTGGAAGTTTTTGGCGGAGATGAATTAGAAGCCAGAGGCGCAACCACTATTGCAGATATTTTAGCTAACAGAGCTGGAGTTGAAACTATGAAAACCGGTCTTGAAGGGTCTAATGTGACTGTTCGTGGTTTTAATGGTGTTTTCTCTGGTGCGATTCACACTGTAGTTGATAATCGTTGGGCAAGACCCCCTGTTATTAACGCTCAATTACTTCAATTCGTGGGTCCAGATGACTCAGACGTTGAAAGAGTAGAGCTTGTACGTGGTCCTGCATCACCGATGTGGGGTCCTGATACACAACAAGGTGTAGTTGCATTTTTTACTAAATCTCCATTTAATCAAGGAAGCAGAGTTGCTGTGACTGTTGGAGAAAGAGATTATATGAAACTATATGCACGTGTTGCACATCAATGGGGTGCTAGAGCAGCAACTCGTTTGACTGTAAGTCACAGATCATTTAATGACTGGGATGCTGACATGCCACATACACAAGCAGAAGCGAATGCACAGGGTCACAACTATTGGGAACCTGCAAGTATTCGTAGAGCACTACAAACTCCAACTTATCCATTTAGATCATATGGTGGAGAGGATGATCCATACAACGATCCAGTTGGTGGAGCTCCTAATGACGCTTCATACGATTTTAGTCCTGAAGCAACATCAGTGAGTATGAGAACTGATATTCGTCCTGATTTAAAATCTAGTTTAACATTTAGCGCCGAAGCAGTAAATGTTTCTGCGATTGAAATGACTGGTGTTGGTAGAGCGTTTGCAGATGATGCAAGTCTATACCGAGCTCAAATGTCTTACACAAGACAAGACGTTGCTGGTGGAGATTTATTTTTCAATCTATTTACGAATTGGAATGATCAACCAAGTACATACAATTTATCAACAGGTAATATTGTATATGATCAATCATCAAATGTTGCACTCCAAGTACAACACAACGTAGAACTATCTAATGGTCAATCTATTGTATATGGTGGAGACGTGTTACAACGTACTCCTGATACCAGAGGAACTATTAATGGTAAAAATGAAGATATTGATGATTTCGAAAACATTGGAGCATACTTCTCTTATGAGAAACAATGGGACAATGTTAAATTTGTTGGTACTGGAAGAGTAGATAGTAATAACTACCTAGAGGATATTGGAACATCATCAGTGTTTGCTCCAAAACTCGCGTTAGTATGGTCACCTGACGATGTAAGAGGAACTTTCCGTCTTACTTATGGTCAAAATATTGACTTACCTGGGAACTTTACTAAAAATCTTGATATCGCAGTACTAGGAACTAATCTAGTGTACGGTGCTAATGGCATCGACTTTACTAACCCAGCATTTGGTGGATTACCGTTCCAACCTGACTTCCAAGCGAAAGCGATGGGATCAACAACAACTGGTTGGACATATGACAGAGATGCAAATGGAAATCTTACTTTCCGTTCAAACTGGTCACCAGCTTTAGGGTTAGGCGTAAATACTAATTACAGCTTAAGCGATCCTACTATTAATGGCGCACTATGGGGAGTCTTTGCCCCAGTTATTGGTGGTGGAGTACTACAATCTGCTCAAGGCGCAGCCTGGATGGGTGGCTTTGGTGCAGCAGTAGCTGAAGGTTATGTAAACGCTACTTACACTGGAACATATAACTATTATATCAGTCTTGGTGCTGACGCAGCGACTGCAGCAGCAGCCGCAGCAGCAGCCGCAGCAGCAGTTGTAGCAGATGGTTCTGCAGCAGCTTATGGTGCGCAACAAACAGGTATAGCAGCAGCGGACTTTATGACTTTAATGGGAACAGCAATACCAACTATTGGTAATCTGGTTCTTGGTCCTGCTCTAACTGTGGTAGATCCAGACGTAGAGTTTGGTGACTACGCGGTCACTAAAGAAACTACTTGGACTCAAACAGAAATTGGATATAAAGGCCAAATAAGTGACAACATGACATTAGCATTAGATGTTTATAAACTGAATATCGCTGATTATATATCAGGCTTATCACAAATTAGTGGTTATACTATTATGGCTGCTGATGGTGGAAGTTATGTTGCGGCATTGCTTACGGCAATGTACGGCAATGACAACCTAACGAACTTTGTTAGCGCACTTGATGCTAATGGAGCGTATGGTGGTGCTGACGAACTTGCTGCATTAATTGCAGGTCAAGTTGCTCAACTTCCAATGGGTTCAATTGCTCCATCACAATCCCCTTATGGTGGAAACATTATTATTGGGTACAAACAGTTAACTGAAGACCTTAACTTAAGTGGTCTAGAAGCAACTCTAAATTACTTTCCAAGTGATGACTGGAACTTCTATATCAATATGTCACTGCTAAGTGACAGTAGTCTAGAAGGTAAAGATGGTGCTGGACGTTCAAGTGACATAAACATGAACACCCCTGAATTTAAAATGGGTGGTGGAATGCAGTACGCAGGCGAAAGCTCGTCTTACGGAATGTCATTACGTTACCAGGGTTCACACACTGCTACCGGATTCGCTGGTACTTCTGGCGACATTGAATCATTCTACACTCTTGGTGTAAATGGTAAATGGAACATTGATGGACTAGATGGTATGTCAATTGGTTTATCAATTGATAACATTACTGATGTTGTACACAAAGAAACTTACTTAGGCCCTGCAATGGGTAGATTCACAACACTAAGTGTTGGATACGATCTGTAAAAGATAGTTTCAATGAAAAATAAAAAAGCCCTCATTTTTTGAGGGCTTTTTTTATGCCTAATACTTATGAAATAATAATTATTCTTTACCGACTTTTTGCCAAGGCAAGGAGACAAGATCTACATTACCTCCTGTAATGATTAATACGATTTTCTGCCCTATAAATTTTTCTTTATTAGCCATAATACTGGCAAGCGTTAATGCAGAAGAAGGTTCTATAATAATCTTCATACGCTCCCAAATTAAACGCGTTGCATCAATAATCTGTTCTTCTGATGCCAATACGATATCATCTACACTCTCTTGAATGATAGGTAAGGTCAAATGACCAACGATTCCCATCAGTCCATCTGCAACAGACTCTCTATGTTGCATCTCAATACGCTTATTTGCTGTATACATTTGATGCGTATCATCGACACTGGTTGGTTCGCATCCAATAATCTTTGCTGAATGATTTAATCCTTTTAGTGCAATCGATATACCACTAATTAAGCCTCCACCACCAATTGGAACAGCTACAGAATCAAATTCTGGTACTTGGTCTACAATTTCAAGGCCAATAGTGCCCTGTCCTGCCATTACAGAATAGTTATCATAAGGATGAATTGAAATACGATTATTTTCTTCTACTGTTTTTGCAAACAATGCATCTCTCTCTGACATAGAATCACAAAAAATCATATTCCCATTATAAGTACGCACATTATGAATTTTAGCCTTTGATACGCTCTTAGCCATAACAATGTCTGCATGCACCCCTTTAAGGTCTGCAGCACACGCTATAGCGCCTCCATGATTCCCTGATGACTGGCAAGCAACTCCTTGAGCAGATTCTTGTTCATTTAAAGAAAAAATAGCATTTGAAGCGCCTCTTATCTTAAAAGAGCCTGTCTTCTGAAAGTTGTCACACTTAAAAAATAATTCCATCCCTAATAACTCATTAAAATACTCTGATGTTAAGATAGGGGTTTTACGTACAATAGAAGCGGTTAATGATTGCGCAGACTGGACGTCTTTTAACGTAGGTTTAGATTCTAACATAGATTTTATATGATTTTACTTATTTAACAAAAACCAATTTACCTACTGCGTTAAAATTGCTAGAGCGAATCTGATAGAAATATACCCCGCTACTGACATCGTCTCCATCATCATTTTTTGCATCCCATTGAATAGATTGGTATCCAAAACGTTCTTCATTATTAATCAGGGTTCGCACTACTCTTCCACGAATATCCATAATAACCATTGTAATACGCTCTGTTACAGGCATATCAAAATCAATAGTGGTTCCACCGCTTGTAAATGGATTTGGGTAACTCTGAGATAAGCGATATGCTGATGGTGCAGTTTGTAATAAATTATACCCCTCAGCAACAACCTGATTATATTGATTGTAAGCTGAATAACTTATTTTTAGAAACTCATAAGTGTCTGTTAAATTTTCAAAACTAAAATAAAGTTCTGTTTGATCTTCAGCAGATGAGTTGGTAGAACCATAGTCTCCTACTTCTACTTGTATCAATCCATTTTCTTGATCGTTATTGCTTAAAATTAATTGATTCGTTGTACTACTAGAAAGCAGACCTACATTATACTTCTCTGGATCATAATCAAAATAAACTTGTGCTGTTTCAGTCTCTGATGGAAACTTAACAATAAGCTGGCTATTTAAGACGCGTAAAAATGGTGATACGCCTTGTACGGTATAATTTGGTACGGTTCTTCCATTGACTCCAATCGACCAATTCCATAGGGACTCAAACATTGCTAAATCTTGTACATCAGATACTCCGTCAAAATTAGGAAAGAAATACGGTGCACTACCTGTTACGGGTGCAATATCAATACCTGGATAATTGGACATAAAGGAAGTATAGTCTGTAAAATCAATTACCCAATCATTATTAGAATCTCCTAACAATGTTCCGAAGTAAAAAAATGAAGCAGACGTTACCGTAGAATTAAGTCCTACTAAATCTTGTCCATATACACTCACAAAATATTGTTGATAATCATTTAAGGAAAGTGCATTCAAATTGAACTGGGTTCCAGTATAAGGCGTATATGCCAATACATCTCCTCCTCCTATTGATGTTCCTACAGCAACATAATAAAGGGCAATCCCACTTGTAGCATCATAAAAATTATCCAATGATATTGCTACGTTAGGGTTTCGTGTAATATACTGAGTATCTACTAAGTTTGTAATCGATACATCTCCAGCAGTTGGCCCTACCCTATCTACAATCACTGAAAGTGTATTGGATGCAAAATTGGAATATCCTGTTGTTGCTCCAACGCATGAATTCTCTTCAATATCAACAGTTACTTCTCCATCTACTGTTGCAATGACATCAAAACTATATGTTGTTCCATCTCCTCCATTAAAATTACTTACCGATCCATTTGTAATGACTAAATCACTTTCTGTGAAACCAGTCATACTTTCTCCAAATGCTACAGTTGCAGTAAATCCATCATTGGTAGTCGCATAAGATACATCAGAACTTAATGTCACATTCACTCCATTAGCAACTTGCTCCCAATTTCTTCCATTAGCCCACGCATATCCTTCCAATGCTTGTTCCTCAGAGAACATACGCATCTGATCATCATATACATAGTCCATATAATTCATAAACTGATCGCCCTTACCGCTTGTAGCAAGACAGCTATCTTCACTATCTTTTCCATAAAAATTACCACTACCTGCTGGCCATTCATAAATCTCAGCGCTACGATTATTCACTGTTTGTGGTGGAACATCATTCCAATATTGTGTTCCACAAGTATTCGCGTTAAATACATGATTGTAGGTAAAATTATGACCTAATTCATGTGTTAATGTTCTTCCGACATTATAGCCGCCGGTAGTTCCAGGATTTTCAACAGATCCCACTGAACCAGTTAATACTACTGATTCAGGATATCCTAAATATGCCTGACCTAAAAGACCGCCTGTTAGAGGAGCAATATAAACATTTAAAAATCCATCTTGATATCCATTATCTGGACAATTACCACAACTTGTTGAACTAGCTAAACTACTTGCTTCGCTTACTCCACTTACAGTAGACTGACTAATATTATATCTACGAATAGAGATGTCTTCAACTAGAGCACTACCAGTTAATTCTCCTTGTGCTCCTACAAACTTAACTTGATGAATCCCTCTTGCAGCTTGGTGACTATAATCTACGCCAGGAGAATAAGGCGCATTACTTGGATTTGCAGAAGATGGAATTTCATCTCCATCTGGATTCTGATTTTGAAAGTCTAAATTAATTTGATCAAGGTTTGCTCCAATTTGAGCAGCAGAAAGATTACCTGAGCTGGAATTATAAAGCACGTGGAATATTACAGGGATATAAATAGTACTTTGACTGTTAGCGTCTGTACGCCATTGAGGATTGTCTTTAAGCATTTGCTGACCACGCTCAATATAAGCATCACGCTTTGCAATAAATTCTGGATTAATTAATTGTAATTCTTGTTCTAACTCGTCTGAAGCACATCTTATCCATTGATCGCGATTATCGGCTTGTTGTGCATTTAGAAGAGCTAAAAATGATAAAGTTAATAGTATTTTTCTTGTCATAAGTGAATATCCCTAATAGTATATAGTATATATAAATTTAATTGGAATAAATATACTGGCTATTCTATAAAATTGAAATAAAAATAAAAACCTAAGACTTAAAAATTTCTTCAGCCTTGTGATAATAAGTTTTCATGCTTTCAAGTCTTACTTCTTCATACCCTCTAACATGATTAGGCAATACAGAAAAACTAATTAATTCTTCATATTTTCCATTACCAATATTAGGAAGGTTATCTATTATATTAGATTTATAATGATCTAAAATTTCTCTATCTGCCTTACGTACATCACTACTAAATAGAGCCAGAACGTCAAATCTAGTCCCACGAATGAATTTTAAATTCTTAAGTAACATATAGAACGGTCTAAACCATGATCCCAATGCTAATTTTGATTTTACTCCAGGCATTCTATTTAATAATGGGATATTCGCTAATCCTTTCAAAAATGGCGGATGTAACATATAATGTACTTTTGCTGATGCTCCAAATTCTTGACTTAATGCCATATCTAATTCGGCTTTTAATGAAAGCCTTGCTACTTCATATTCATCTTTAGTTGCCATCAATTTAAAAAGATATTTTGCGACATTTTGTGATAAGATAGATGCAGAACGCTCTTTCTTTTCTACTCGATAAACTTTCTTTATAAACATAGCATACTCGTTTGCATACTTTATATTTTGATAATCAATTAACTCTGAAATGCGATACTCTAGAACATTACGTAAATCTTTATCAGGTTTTATTGAATCAATTATTTTTTTTGCTTCCTTGCTAACAACAGGTTTTGGATTCAAATCTCCTGTTCTGTATAAGCTAATTGATTCTATCCATGATGGATCCGAAACGAGCGTTCTTCCAATATTAAAAGCATCCGTATTGTTTTTAATAGCAACCCCATTAATAGTAATTGCTTCTTCAATAGAGGTTGCATCAATTGGAATAGATCCAGATTGATAAGCAGCACCAATTACGATAAAATTAGCTTGCATATTACTACCAAAAAAATGCTCAGATAGTTCAGTAGCATTTAACAGAACATGTTTTTTTGAAAATTCTTTAATAAGCCCAATCATATGCTCTGCTTCTGGATATTCTGATTTTGTTGATCTAACCATATCTCCAGTTGGAATCTCAGACGTAGAAATAACAGCTATAGAACGTTTTGCATTTAATTTTTCCATATTCTTAGGATTAGAGCCTGTCAGCAAATCAAATACTAAATATGCATCTGATTCTCCATTAGCAATCCTACTAGAACAATCTTCATTCTCTTGCTCTAAAATCTTTAAATGAGATACTACAGATCCTCCTTTTTGACTTAATCCTGTCTGATCTAATGCTATTACTTTTTTGTTCTCTAGAAACGCTGCAGTAGAAATAATCTGATTTACTGTTACAACACCTGTTCCTCCAATTCCAAGCATGAATATGTTTCCAACTTTTGTATTTGCTTTCTTTGGTTCAGGTATTTTACTGGATTGTAAATTTATTTCAGGTAATGCTCTCTTATCTTGTTTCTCTGAAGGAATAACTTTAAGAAATGAAGGGCAATTTCCATCTACACATGAATAATCTTTATTACACGAAGGTTGATCAATCTGTGTTTTTCTACCATATTCTGTTTTAATAGGCTGCACACTCAAGCAATTCGATTTAACACCGCAATCTCCACACCCTTCACAAACAGCTTCATTGATAAATATTCTTTCTTTTGGCTCATGAGCAAGCCCTCTTTTACGTAATCTACGTAAGTTGGCTGCACATGATTGATCATGGATTAATACTGTAACTCCTTTGATGGCTTTTAATTTTTTTTGTGCATCAATAATATTATCTCTATGCAGAATCTCGATATCTTTCTCCCATCGAGATTTTTCAATAGAATCATAAGCAGAAGTATCATCTGTAGTTATGATAATTTTCTCAACTCCTTCAGATTTTAAATACTTTGTTAATTCTGGCAAATCTAAGCCACCATCAGGGGCTTGTGCTCCCGTCATTGCTACTGCGCGATTATATAAGATTTTATAAGTAATGTGCGAATTAGCTGCTACTGCTTGTCTTAATGCTAAAGAACCTGAATGAAAGAATGTTCCATCTCCTACATTTTGAAACATATGTTCTTTTTCAATAAATGGTTCCATCCCTGCCCACTGAGCTCCTTCTCCACCCATCTGAGTTGTTCCGAATGCCTTACCATCATCAACAAACATTGCCATCAAATGGCATCCAATACCACCAAAAGCGAAATCATCACCTTCTGGTAATTTTACGGTAGATGTATTGTGAGGACACCCTGAACAGTAATACATAGAACGAGTTGATAATGATTGTGCATAGACTCTATTATCGATATCACTTAAAGTATTAAGTTTAGTATTTGTAGATTCAATATTCATTTTTTTAGAATATCTATTAAAGAATATTTTCGCTAAATGATCTGCTGTTAATTCTCCATAACCAGGAATAAGATTCTTATTATTTTCATCATACTTTCCAACAATAATAGGCTTGTTATGATGATTATACATTTCTTCTTTCACTAGCATTTCAATAAATGATCTCTTTTCTTCTATAACAAAGATCTCATCTAATCCATTAGAAAATTTATTAATCATTGCAGAATCAACCGGGAAAGTTGCTCCAAGTTTCAAAATTCGAATGCCCATTTTATTTAAATAGTCAGTAGTCCATCCTAGAGATTCAAATGCTTCAATAACATCATAATAAGTCTTTCCAGCTGTTATAATTCCGAATTTATCGTGATTGCCCTGAACGGTTATCTTATTAATAGGGTTACTAGCTAAAAAATGTTTAGCAGCTGTAATACGACCTAGATGAATTTCTTTTTCTGTCGGTAAACTATGGTGTCCTACTAATTTAGCATTTTGTGTATGCTTCCATGGTTGGCCATTGTAAGTAAAATCAGGTATAGTAATATTGACTCGTTGCGAATCCACAAAAGCACTACCAAATCCATCAGCAATATCTGTGACGATTTTAAATCCAGACCATAGACCAGAGTATCTTGACATTTCATAGGCATAACGACCTAAATCAAGAATTTCTTGTACATTACCTGGATAAAATATAGGCATCATCGCATCAAATAATGCCGGCTCAGATTGTGAAGGTAGTGTAGACGATTTACAAGATGGATCATCCCCTGCTACTGCAAGCACTCCACCATTTTTACCTACTCCCAAGAAGTTGGCATGTCTAAATATATCTCCAGATCTATCAACGCCAGGTGCTTTTCCATACCACATACCTAAAACACCATCATATTTTACATTGGATACCATCCCAGCCATTTGACTTCCATAAATTAAAGTGGCTCCTAAATCTTCATTAACACCAGGAATAAATTTGACATTATGTTCATCCAAAAGTTTTTTATTTTTTACAAGATTGATATCTAAAACTCCAACTGGAGATCCGCGATACCCAGATACTAATGTTCCAGTGTTGATACCCTTAATAAGGTCTGCTCTGTGTTGGTCAAGAAGCAATCTGACGAGAGCTTGTATACCCGATAAAATCACTCTACCTTCAAATAGAGTATATTTGTCATCGAGACTAAAATTAGTCTTTAGAATTTTTCCTGTCATATAAGTTGTGTAATCATTGCCTAGTTACTTGCTAGTCAATTTAAAGATTTTTTTAATAGATTCTACAACTTTTTCAGGTGTTTCTTGCTGTATAAAATGACCTGCATCAGTTTTGACAGTTTTGGCTTGAGGAAGTAGTCTTTCTGTTCGCCTTCTCAACTTCCACATCACCGAATCATTCATTCCCCAAACAATCTCAGCTGGCCCCTTATATAATTTTAGAAATTCTTCCACTTCTTTTTCTATCGGTACGCTGGGATGATTCATATTGTTAGGAACCATCCGAGCCAAAGCTAACGGTCCAATATTATCCTTAAACTTCCTAAATGGATATTTATAACTTTTTAAATCTTTTTTAGAATAAGAATTAGGGATGCCTTCAAATAGCTTTAAGTAAGATTGTGGAAAATGAAAAATTCTAAACAGTAAATCACTTATAATTGGAGCCTGAGATAGTCCGTGGAACCAGGTTGGATTAAATCCATCTTTTGGTGCTGTTAACGAGGTATTCATCACTACTAATCCGTCAATTTTTTTACCTGCTCTCATCGCACCAGCAACACCAATCATACCGCCCCAATCATGAATGACTAGACCCACAGAGTCTTCTTTAATTGTTTTGAAGAAATTAGACATCCATTCTGTATGAGCTTCTAAAGAGTGTTCATTGATTTTAATTTTATCAGAAAATCCAAATCCAATTAAGTCTGGTACAATCAATCTAGCAGAAACATTATCAAGCTGATCTAATACCTTTTTATATAAATATCCCCACATAGGATTACCATGAACAAGAACAATAGGTTTACCACTTCCCTTTTCCATAACATGCATCTTTTTTGTACCTATGCTAATATCATAATGATTATAAGGTAGTTCTCGTAAAAGCCACTCAGGAATTTGATTATAATATTGTTTATTCATATGGTTATAAAAAAAATAGTAAAAAAAAGTTTTTAAACCTTGACTAAAATGAAAAAAATTAAATAATTTACCAGTGCCAGCCAATCAGCTTTTCGAAAGCTTAAAGTATTTGCAAACAGTCTCTTTATTAGAGAGAAAATATACAATTATTTCGTATAACTGTGTATTGAATTAATTAATTAACAAGGGTAAGAGTATTATTTAGAATTATGGCAGAAGAAATTAAAATAAATTTTCCTACGGAAAATGAAGCAAATCCGAATATCGATTCAGATCTTAAAAATAAAATCTTAGGATTCAATATCAAAGAATCACTAGATGAATCAAATCAAACAGACATAGATGTATGTCCAAAAGAATTTGAAATCGATAGATATTATAAAGATGACGATCTAGGCAAAAGTGTACTAGAAATGAAATATTTAGCACCATGGGAAAAAAATCCATGGGATTTATGGAAACGTCAAGCTAAAGCATTAGCTGGAGTGGAAGAAACAGAAGAACTTCAAGAAAAATGGGAAGTTGCTTTCTTTGAAGCATTAAAAAATTTCAAATTTGTACCAGGTGGAAGAATTATGCATGGTGCAGGTAGAGAAGATATTACCACTACATTAAATAATTGCTATGTTGTAGGGATTAAGACAGATTCTATTAAATCTATATATGATTGTGTTGTACAAGAAGCTATGACATATAAATATGGCGGTGGATGTGGACATGACTTATCTATCTTAAGACCTTCAGGAGCTGCTATCCTAGGTACGGGTGGTGACTCTTGTGGTCCTGTTGGTTTTATGAACCTATTTAGTGAGAATACAAATACTATAGCACAGCATGGTAGACGTGGTGCGAATATGCAAACGTTACGAGTTGACCATCCCGATATTCAGAAGTTTATTGAAATCAAAACTGGTGATATCGATATGGTTAAATATTCAAATATATCCGTATTTTTAACAGATGAGTTTATGGAAGCAGTTCAAACTGATTCTGATTTTGATTTGCAATGGGGTGGCAAAGTTTATGAAACAGTAAAGGCTAAAGAGCTTTGGATGAAGATTATTACACATGCTCACGCTAGCGCAGAGCCAGGACTACTTTTCTGGGATACAATGAAAAAGTATCATAATGCAGAGTATTGTAGTCCTCTAATCTCAACTAATCCTTGTGCAGAACAACCTCTTCCTGATGGTGGATGTTGTAATCTTGGAGCTTTAAACCTAGAACGTTTTGTTGATGATAACGGTAATTTTGATTTTGAAGGATTTCGTGAAACAACTGCTGTTGGATCAAGATTCTTAGATAATGTGATAGATTATAATATTAATCGTCATGCACTTGAAGATCAAAAACAAAATGCCATCAATGACAGAAGAGTTGGATTAGGAATTCTTGGTTTAGGTGATATGTTAGTAAAAATGGGTATTAAATATGATTCAGATGAGGCATTGGAGACTATTGGCCAAATTATGAAAATTCATAGAGATACCGCATATGAAACTAGTGTTGAACTAGCAAAAGAAAAAGGTGAATTTCCTAACTTTGATTGGGACGGATATTCTGAGAGTCTTTTTGTACAAGATCTTCCACAGGAATTACAAGAACAAATTAAAAATCATGGTATTAGAAATTCTACACTAACTACAGTAGCTCCAACAGGAAGTGGTGCTATTATTGCAAAAGTAACATCTGGAGTAGAACCAATCTTTGCTACTTCTTACAAAAGAAAAGTGAAAAAGAATGATAGTCTTGGAAAAGAATTTGATACATTCACCGTATATCATCCTGTAGTGAAAGAAATGTTTGGTAGTGATAAAAATCTACCTGATTATGTGGTTACTGCACATGATGTAGATCCATATTTTAGAGTAAAAATGCAGGGTGAAATTCAAAAATATATTGATAGCTCAATCTCTTCTACCGTTAATCTAGCAGAGGATACTACCGTAGAAACTATAGCTGACATTTATATGAAAGCCTATAAAGGAAATCTAAAAGGCATTACAGTTTATAGAGAAGGATCTAGAGAAGGCATTCTTATTACTGATAAGAAAGCTGAAGAAGGAAACACTCAAGAAGCAACAGATGATACTAAGAAAACAGCTAGAAATAGACCTCAAATTACTACCGGAAAAACAAGAAGAATGCGAACCGGAGACGGAACACTTTATATTACTGTTAATGAAGATGAGAATGGATTATGTGAAGTATTTACAGCTATTGGAAAAGCAGGTGGAACTGTTGCTGCTCAAACAGAAGCAATCAGTCGATTAATATCTTTAGCATTAAGATCTGGTGTAGATCCAAATAGCATAATCAATCAATTAAAAGGAATTAGTGGACCTAATCCAACATGGGAAGATGGACAATTAATTCTATCAACTCCAGATGCTATTGGAAGAGCTTTAGAAACTTTTCTCGATGGTGAAGAAAATCCGAACTTAAAAAATAAAGTTCAATTTGAAATAGCAGAGGAACCTACTCAATCAAAAAAAGTTAATGGAATACACTGTATTGACTGTGATGGACATGAAGTAGTCAATGAAAGCGGTTGTTACATATGCAAAGATTGTGGTTGGTCTAAGTGCGAATAAATAGATTTTAATTATCTAAAATTTCTTTTTCTTTAGCTTCTTGATTCGCATTAAGCCTTTTAATAAAAGAATCTGTAACATCTTGCATTTGATCAATAAACCTTTTCATATCATCTTCGGGAATCTTTTCATCTTCTTCTATCTTTTTCACAGATTGAATAATCTCTCTACGAATATTTCTCACTGAAATTCTTCCATCTTCAATAATTTTTGAAGCAACCTTTACCAAATCTTGTCTTCTTTCTGCTGACAAAGGAGGAAAAGTAATCATAATACTATTACCATTATTTGAAGGGTTAAGACCTAAATCTGCTTCTAAAATTCCTCTTTCGATGTCATCAATAGCTGTTTTGTCAAATGGTTGTATACTGATAGTAATTGCATCCATTATAGATATATTTGCAATCTGATTTAACGGTGTATCAGTATCATAGTACTTTACTAAAATCTTATTAAACATATCAGGATTAGCTCTTCCTGTTCTGATCTTACCTAATTCTGATGCAACAAATATAATTGTTTGCTCCATCTTAGTCTTTGCAAGTTGAATATTCTGATTTAACATAGTTAGCTAATCGTTGTCCCTATATCATTATTAGAAAGTGCATTATATAAATTACCTTCTTTTGTAATGTCTAAAACAAGAATAGGCATATTATTTTCCTTACATAAAGTTATCGCAGTTAAATCCATAATTGCTAATTCTTTTTCTAAAACTTCTGAGAAAGAGATATGAGTATATTTTTTAGCTTCAGGATTTTTAATAGGATCTGATTCATATACTCCATCTACTTTTGTAGCTTTAACTAGCAGTGAACAATCAAGTTCTACAGACCGTAATGCAGCTGCACTATCTGTACTAAAAAATGGATTACCAGTGCCACCTGCAATAATAACTATTCTACCCTTTTCTAGGTGTCTAATAGCTCTTCTTCTTATATATGGCTCTGCAATCTTAGGGATATCAATCCCTGATAGAGTTCTAGTTTCTAAGCCTAACTGTTCAAGAGAGTCTTGGAGAGTAACAGAATTAATAACTGTCCCTACCATACCTATATAGTCTGCTGTCACTCTATCCATACCCTTTTCAGAAGCATCTCTTCCTCTAAAGATATTTCCTGCACCTAAGACAATTCCTATATCAATATCTAATTTTTTTAAAGCAGCTACTTCTTTTGCAAGTTGTTGTGCAATTTTAGGATCAATACCATAAACATGATTTCCAGAAAGAATCTCTCCACTAAGCTTAAGAAGAATTCTTTTTTTATTTTTTTGTGACATTAATTATTAGACTGTTCACCTAAAGCAAAGCGAACAAAGCGATTAATAGTGATATTTTCTCCAAGCTTGGAGACTCCCTCTTGAATTAATTGTCCAATTGTAACATCTGGATTTTTTACAAATGATTGGTGAACAAGACAATTATCTTCTTTAAATTTTTTCAATTTACCTTCAACAATTTTTTCCACAACATTGTCTGGCTTCCCACTAGACTTGGCTTGATCTGTATAAATTTCTTTTTCTTTAGCAATAAGCTCTTCAGATAAGCTACTTTCATCAATAGCCATTGGATTTGAAGCTGCAATCTGCATCGCAACATTGTTCGCTAATTCTAAAAAGCCATCAGTCTTTGCAACAAAATCTGTTTCACATCCTATCTCTAATAAAACACCTAACTTGCTACCGTGATGAATATAAGAAACAACTAAACCTTCGTTTGCATCTCTTGAAGATTTTTTTTCTGCTTTTGCAATTCCAGATTTTCTTAAGAAATCTACTGCTGAATCTAAATCTCCCTTAGAATCGACTAGAGCTTTTTTGCAATCCATCATTCCAGCTCCGGTTCTTTCTCTTAAAGTCTTAACTAGGCTTGCATCAATACTCATAAAATTACGCTTCCTTTTTTTCTTCGACTTGCTCTTTTGCTTCTTCAGCTTTAGCATTTTTCTGTGAAGCATCTATGATAGCATTGGCTATTTCTGTTACCAATAACTGGATAGTCCTGATAGAGTCGTCATTAGCAGGAATTGGATAGTTACATAGCGCTGGGTCTGTATTAGAATCAACAATACATACTATTGGAATTTCAAGTTTTTGTGCTTCTTTTATGGCAATAGATTCTGTTTTACCATCTACGATTACAATCATACTTGGTAATCTTTTCATATCTTTAATGCCTCTATGCTGATCTGAAAGCTTAATCTTTTCACGATTTAACTTTAAAACTTCTTTCTTTGTTAAATCTTCAAATATTGTTGACCCTTCTTTCTCTAGAGAGTGCAATCTCTTAATACTCTTTTTGACTGTAGAAAAATTAGTTAATGTTCCCCCAAGCCATCTTTCCACTACATAGAACATACCACATCTATCAGCTTCTTGCTGTATAACGTCCTTAGCATGCTTTTTAGTACCAACAAAGAGTATCTCTCCATTTTTTTCTACAGTACTTGTAATAAATTTTAAAGCTTTTTCAAGACCTTCAAGAGTGTGATCTAAATTAATAATATCAATGCCATTTTTTTGAGAGATGACATAGTCTTTAAAATTTGGATCAGTTTTACTTGAAACATGCCCAAAATGAGCACCAGAGCTTAATAAATCTTCTTTTGTAGTTTTGTGCATATATTTTATCTCTTAGAGAATTGGAATTTCTTTCTCGCTCCAGGTTGACCGTATTTTTTTCTTTCCACTTCTCTAGCGTCTCTTGTTAGTAAACCATGTGATTTTAATTGAGATCTAAATTCTTCATCTACTTTTAAAAGAGCTCTTGCTATTCCAAGTTGGATTGCACCGGCTTGACCAGTTAAACCTCCACCAGAAACATTAATCTTTAGATCGTATTTATCTTTAAGATTTAATACTTCTAGAGGTTTCATAGCATGAATAACTAGAGATTCTCTTTTTAAATATGAATTAATGTCAGATTTCTTATTAACAGTGAAGGTTCCAGATCCATCGGATAAATAAACTCTTGCAGTTGAATTTTTTCTTCTTCCAACTCCATTAAACAATTCTTTTTTCATTAAATAGAACTCCATTCAGTCGGTTGTTGTGCTTCATGTTCATGATTAGAATCTTTATAAACTCTAAGATGCGTCAAAATTTCTCTACCTAACCTATTTTTTGGTAACATTCCTTTTATAGCATTTACAACTACCTTATCTGAATCATTTTTCATTAAATCTTTATAATTAGTGAACTTAACTCCTCCTGGATAACCAGAATGACTAAAATACTCTTTTGAGTCAGCTTTATTGCCAGTTACTCTTATTTTATCTGCATTTACTATAATAACAGCATCTCCCATATATAAATTAGGAGCATAATTAGGTCTATGTTTCCCTCTTAAGATTTGAGCAACTTGAGATGCAAAACGCCCCAATACCTGATTGTCGGCATCTAGCAACCACCATTGTTGCTTTATATCTTTAGCTGATACTGTATTTGTTGTCTTTTTCATTAAAGTCTCAAAAATGCTCCAAAACTTAATTGATGTGATTCCATTAGTCAATGATTAATGATAGGTAAATTTATAAGGTATAAAATTTACTTTTTGATACTACATATTTAACTTTTCCAATCAATTCGCGACCAATGAATGGAGAGTTCGAGGATTTAGAGTAAATATCTGTATTTGAAAAAGTCCATTTTTGATTTGGGTCAAGAATAGTAATCTGAGCTTTTTTGCCTATTTCAAATAAATCTCTATCAATATTCATAACTTTTCTTGGATTGACTGTCAATTTTTCAATTAAAGATTTTAAGCTCATTCCATTATTCTTTACTAATACTTTATTAACAGCACCAAAACAGCTTTCTAGGCCAATCATACCAAATTCTGCATCATTAAAGGTGGTTTCTTTGTCTTCTAACCTATGTGGAGCATGATCTGTAGCAATACAATCAATTATACCACTCTTAATACCTTCAATAAGCTTCTTTCTATCAGCTTTTCCTCTAATTGGTGGGCCAACCTTTAGATTTGTATTAAAATCTTCAATATCTTCATCTGA